>CAXZAB010000161.1:0-5760 GCA_964293715.1 uncultured bacterium
TTGACTTCCCTGTTGAAGGTAAAAAATGTGGTATCAGAACAAGATATATGCAGAGCCGCTCAGAAGGGCGGCAAAAGAGCCCAGATACCGCTTTAGGGTCAGCTCAATAATTTTGCTTACCATTTTCACCTTGCTTATTGGCAGTCTCTTTGCCCGGGTAACGGGAGAAGATTATAACTTGATGCAGGACTGGGAATTACCCGCCACTGCCGTGCCTATGAGCGAGCTGAGCCTGGAAGATGAGATTTTGCTGCAGGATGGCCAGCCTTTTGAGGGCTGGGCTTACGAGCTCTACACTGAAGGCACACTGCTGCAGGCCGTGGAATATAAACAAGGGCGGCTGCATGGCTATAAACTGATGTGGTATCCAGATGGCACGCCACAGATGAACGCGACCTACCAGCAAGGTGCTTTGCATGGCCGCTTTCTGGGTTGGTATCCTGATGGCAGTGTGATTTACGATAGATACATAAATTTAGGAAAATACGCCTCAGACAACCTGGCCGATCGCGATCGGGACAGGCTCAGAGACGAAACCGAAATTATAGAAAGAGAAGGAAATACAAATGACAGCACCCCTGAATAAGAAGAACGGACCTCATAGCTTTGGGCTTATGAAAAAGAAAGGGCAGAAGATCACGATGATCACTGCTTATGATTTCGCCAGCGGCAGCACTGTGGCTGCCACCGATATTGATTTGATCCTGGTGGGTGATTCACTGGGCATGGTAGTTTTGGGGCTGGACAGCACCTTAAAGGTAACTATGGAAGATATGATCTCACACAGTGCGGCAGTGGTACGAGCTGCTCCTGGGAAATTTGTGGTCGTAGATATGCCTTATATGAGCTACCATCTCTCTGCCCGCGAAACCCGGATGAATGCTGCCCGTTTGATCAATGAAGGAGCGGGGGATGCGGTGAAGCTGGAAGGCGGTTCCGGTTCCAGGCTTCAGGCCATCCGCGAGATCGTGGATATGGAAATTCCCGTTTGTGCGCATTTGGGCCTCACTCCGCAATCCGTACGCCGCTATGGCGGATACAAGGTGCAAGGCAAAAACGAGGCTGCTTTTGAAGAGATACTCCTGCAGGCTCAGGCCACTCAGGATGCCGGAGCGTTTATGCTGGTGCTGGAATGCATTCCCGAGAGTCTGGGAAAAAAGATCAGCGAATCTTTGGATATTCCCACCATCGGCATCGGAGCCGGCAGATACTGTGATGGCCAGGTCTTGGTCTATCACGATCTTTTGGGCTACAGCAATATGAGCCCCAAATTTGTAAAACTTTATAATGATTTGAACCACAGCATTTCCGGCAGCATTGCGCAATACAGCAAAGAAGTCCGCGAGGGCAGCTTTCCCGGCCGGGAACATACCTACTACCCAATCGACAATCAAGAAGGATAAAATATGTCTTACGATAAAAATGAAATGATGAGTCCGGACGAGAAATTTAGTGCGATCGCAAACCTGAGAGAGAAACTGGAAGACAACTTCATCGCCTTGGGCGAGCTCTTGAGCGATATCAAACGCAGCAAACTTTTCCGTTTTAAGGGCTATGAAACATTCAAAGAATTTGTGGAAGCGGAATATCAACTTTCAGGCTCACTGGCCTCCAAACTCGCCATCACCTTTGATCTTTATATAGAAGAGATGGACGTGGATGAGAGCAGTATGAAAGAGATCGGCTTTGAGCGCTTGCAATTGATCAAACCCATGGTGCAAAAGGCAGATTGGGATATCCGCGATGAATGGCTGCAAAAGGCGGCCGATACCCCTACCAACGAACTGCGCAGCGAAATTAAGGAGCTGAGAAAAAAAGAAAAAGAAGAAAATCCAGACGTGAAAAAGGTCTTTGTCGATCAATATTTAGAAAAGATGATCGCATGGTTCAATTGCCCGAAAAGTGAGCTGAATTTCAAGCTCGCTCTATATTTTCAGGATGCAGATCTGGACGGTGTGAAGACGCTCGTAAGAGAGCGGCAGCGCGCCTTTGAACAAGAAACCCAAACAAACCAGGAGGAAAGCTCATGAAAGTGATGAAAATCCTATGGGTCGATGATGAAATCGATCTGTTAAAACCCTTTATCCTCTTCTTAGAAGAAAGAAATTACGACGTAGATACATGCAACAACGGCACTGACGCCATCGAAAAGGTGGTGGAAACGAAATACGACCTGGTAATCCTGGACGAAATGATGCCCGGTCTCGATGGCTTGGCCACTCTGCAGGAAATCAAACGTATCAACAATGCCATCCCCATCATCATGGTAACCAAGAGCGAAGAAGAAGGCCTGATGGACAGAGCCATAGCCTCGCAGATCTCGGATTATCTGATCAAACCTATCAACCCCTCACAGATCATCATGGCCATCAAAAAGATTTTCCAGGCCGACGAGATCCGCGCCAATGAGATCGGCCAACAGTACAGCCAGTATATGGCGAAGCTCAATCAACGTCTCTTTGCAAATCCGGACTGGGATGAATGGGGACAAATCTATCTGGAAATGGCAGAATGGGAGCTCCGCATCGATGCCGTGAACGACGAAAACCTGCGGCAGACTCACTTTTTGGAGAAACGCAATTGCAATACCGAATTTACCAGCTATGTAGAGCGCAATTACCGGGATTGGCTGAAGACGGATGAACGTCCCAACCTCAGCTTTGACCTGATCTCCCAATATGTGGCTCCGCATTTCGAAGAAAAAGTGCCAATCTACTTTATTATTATCGATTGCATGAGATTGGATCAGTATCTGTCCATCGAGCCCTATATTCAGGAGCTCTTTGATGTGGATATGGATATATATTTCTCGATCTTGCCCACGGCGACCCCGTATTCGAGAAATGCCATCTTCAGCGGACTCTTGCCCATCGATATTGCCAAGCGTTTCCCGGAATATTGGGTGACCTCAAACGAAATGGACAACAGCAGAAACCGTAATGAGCATCAGCTTCTGGATGAACATATCGCGGATTTGGGCTATGAACTGGAGCCCGCCTCCAAATACGTCAAGATCTTCAATATGGAAGAAGGCAATTTTGTGCTGCGCAAAATCGAGACCTGGGGCAAAGAAAACCTCGTGGTTCTGGTCTATAACTTCCTTGATCTGCTGGCGCATCACCGCTCCAGAAATCAGATCCTGCAAGAGACCATTCCTCATGAAGAAGGCCTCAGAGCCTTTACCAAGCACTGGTTCCTGCACTCGGCTCTGTATGAAGCGCTGAAATTAATTGCCAAGCAGGATGCCATTGTGATCATTTCTACAGATCACGGATCGATCAAGGTAAACCGTGCCACACAAGTGATCGGAGACCGCGATACTTCTACCACCGTGCGTTACAAAGAAGGTAAGAACCTCACCGCAAACGATCGCCATGCTCTCTTTGTGAAAAAACCGGTTGATTTCGGTCTGCCTTCCAAGAGCATTGTGGATAACTTCATCTTTGCCAAAGACGACTACTATTTCGTCTATCCCAATAGCTACCATCAATATCAGAGGCAGTTTAACGGCACTTTCCAACACGGCGGCGTCTCCATGGAAGAGATGATTCTGCCCATCGTGACCTGCCGTTCTAAAAAGAAAAAATAAAGCAGGAAGAATATGTATCTTTCGGATCTTCTGGATGCAAAAGCGATTTTGCATATAGCCGAAGCCCTCAGTAAAGAACAGGTGTATAGGATGCTTGTGGAGAAAATCTGCAAGCATTATCACCTGCCTGTATGTGGTGATGCGCTGCTGAAGAAGATCTTGGAGCGTGATCTGGTCAGCAGCACGGCCTACCCCACAGGTATCTCCATCCCCCATATCCGGATGGACGATTTTGAAGATACCGTGGTGAGTATGGCTTTTTTGGAAAGTCCGCTGGATTACGAAGGTACTCCGGTGCACTGGGTTTGCCTGGTGATCACGGATAAAAGCTCTTCAAAGCTCTATCTGAATCTCGTGGCTGCTCTGCTCAAAATATCCACTGCTGCCCCGCTGATGAAAGCGATGATGGATACGGACGACCTGGGCGTGATGCAACAGATCAAAGACATGGAGATTTTCATTACAAAAGAAATCACCGTGGCCGATGTCATGGAAAGCGTCCCGGTAAGCGTGCACCCTGATATCTCGCTGAGAGAGCTTGGTGACATCATCTGTACAAACAGTGTTTCCAGGGTTCCGGTCACAGATAATTCCGGCAACTATCTTGGGGAGGTGAATGTCCTGCGCCTGCTCAAGGTAGGTGTTCCGGATTACCTGATGATGCTGGATGACGTGAGCTTTCTGAGGTCTTACGAACCTCTGGAGAAGCTCTTTGAACAGGAAGACATCCTTACCGTGGGTGAGATCATGGATATCGATAAAAAATACTTCAGCCCGGAAGCTTCGATTCCAGAGGCGGTATTTGAGATGATCCAGCAGTACAGGTCTTTTTATCCCGTGGTGGATAGCCTTGGTAAATTGGTGGGCGTAATCACAGCTATGGATATTTTAAAAAAGGTGATCAAGGCGTAATATAAAATGGCTTTAATGCTGCTTGCTTTAGCGATTTTTGCCGCTACCTACCTTCTCATCATCACAGAATGGATCAACAAGATGATCGCTGCGATGCTGGGCGGGTTTGCCATCATCCTCACCGGGATCGTGTCTCAGGACATTGCTTTTAACGCTATAGATTGGAATGTGATCTTCTTCCTCATCGGGATGATGCTGGTGATCTCGGTAATGAGGCAGACCGGTGTCTTTATGTACCTGGCCATCAAGATCGCCAAAAAGGCCAAAGGCAGACCTCTGGCCATTATGGTCTCGATGTATTTGCTGACCACCTTCATTTCGGCTTTTATGGGTTCGGTCACCACCATCATGATTCTGGTGCCCATAGTGCTTTTGATTGCCAGTGAACTCAAGATCACGCCGGTACCCTTTATCACTACGATGATCATAGCCTCCAATGCGGGTGGTGCAGCCACAATGATCGGCGATCCTCCCAATATCCTGATCGGCTCCGCTACAGATTATAACTTCCTGGATTTTATCTATAATCTGACCCCGCCGGTTTTGCTGATCACGCTCACTTCGGTTGGGCTCATTTGGCTGCTCTATCGCAAAAAGATGCGTGTGAGCAATGAAAACAGGGCCAGACTCATGGGCTATAACGATAAAAACCTGATCAAGGACAAAACCCTGCTGAAAGTCTGCCTGCTGGTGCTCGGCCTGATGCTTACCGCCTTTATTCTGCAAGGCATCATCAAGATCGAAACTGCCACCATCGCCATGAGCGCTGCGCTTGTGCTCTTGATTATTTCAGACCGGCATAAGGTAGAACATACCTTGGCCAATGATATCGATTGGGTGACCATCTTCTTCTTTATAGGGCTGTTTATGATCGTGGAAGCCTTGGTAGAGACCGGATTTATCGATCTAATCGCCACCAGTGTAATGTATATCACGCATGGGGAGCCCAGAACTACCTCCATGGTGATTCTCTGGCTGTCTGGAATCTTTAGTGCCGTGATCGACAACGTGCCTTTCGTGGCTGCCATGATCCCGGTTCTGGAACGCCTTGGAGTCCTGATTGGCAACCCCGAAACCATGCATCCCATCTGGTGGTCTATGGCCCTGGGAGCCTGTCTGGGTGGCAATGGCACCATGATCGGCGCTTCTGCCAATATCGTGGCCATCGGCATTGCAAACCGTAATGGCTTTCATATCAGCTTCAAGGAATACACCAAGATCGGCGCACTCTTCGCCCTCAACGCCATTATCGTGAGCAC
>CAXZAB010000162.1:0-5735 GCA_964293715.1 uncultured bacterium
GATTCTGCCTTGGAACTTTCAGCCCCCTTCACCTTTAGAGAGATGCGCGGTCTGACCCTCAGGATTCAAACTCAGCTGGAGACAGATACGGAGATCCTCACTCTGGATAATCTGGATTTTGCGCTTCAGGGCTCAGGAGTCACCGCTTTTCCCGAAAGTCTTTCCCCTGCCTTTGTAAAGGCCTACGAGGCTTTGGCGGACAACTGGGAGAGCTCATATTTGCGTAATATTCCCGTCTCCAGACCCAAACTGTTGATTATCAGCCACCCCAATTTGGCCAACTATCAAACTGAATTTATCAATTGGAAACGCTCTTTGGGCTTTGATGTCTTTGTGATCAATAGAGTGGATGCCGGCAGCACTATTCAGCAGATTCGTGAAACTATCCGCACTCATTATCTTGAACACAAATCTGATTATTTGCTGCTTTTGGGCGATACCGTGGGCAGTTATAGCATTCCCACAAACTTCTATCCTTCTCCTGAATATGCGGAAAATGATGCCGATGATCATTATTACACCCTGCTGGAAGGCGATGATTATTTTCCCGAAATGCTGGTAGGACGTTTTTCTTTTAATGATATCAGAGAATTCATCGTGATGACCACCAAGACGGTGAGATATGAACGTGAACCTCATATGGGAGACCCTTCCTGGATGAAACGTGGCTTGGCTATCGCCGGAAACTATGCAGAAGGCAATCTCAGACCCACCACACCCGTGTGGATGAGCCGTTGGCTGCGCGAAAAGATGTTGGACTTTGGTTACGCCGCGGTGGATACGGTTTTCTATCCGCCCAGCTATCCCGGCACATCTTCCATTTCCCAATCCATCAATCGCGGTGTGCAGTTCATTAGCTATCGTGGTTGGGGAGACGCCAATGGTTGGCACTATCCCAGTTTCCATATTCCGGATCTGGCCAATACTTACAACAATGATAAAATGCCCATTGTTTACTCAATCGTCTGCAATACCGGAGACTTTGCCAATTCCGTGAATCCCTCCTTCGGTGAAGCCTGGATGAGGATGGGGACTGCGGCCAATCTGGGTGGTTGCGTGGCCTTTGTGGGTCCTTCAGATTTGCATACCAAGACCCGCTATAACAATACGATTTCCAGCGGAGCTTACCGTTCGATTTTTGATTACGGTGTGAGAGGCTTTGGTGAATCTGTCTTGATGGGTAAGGTAGAACTTTACAAAAATTATCCCACTGAACAGGCTCCCGGCCAATACGTGGCCTTCTATTTCCACGTGTATAATATCCTGTCTGATCCTTCCATGAATATGTGGATATTGGAGCCAGGTGTGATCAACGAAAACATCGTTGAAGACGGGCTCACTTTTGCCCAATCTGCATCTCACATCCGCATCAATGCTCCGCATCTGGAAGACGCCATCGTCTCTGGAAGAAAACATGGTGAAGATGATCTGCCTTTTACCTATGCCAAAGTCGTAAATGGCGTTGCGATCTTAAATATTAATCCGGAAGAAGAGGGCAATCTTGCTCTCACTGTATCCAAAGAAAATTGGGTGCCGCTGGTGCGAACCCTCACCGTGAATGGACAGGCCGGAATAGGAGTGATGGAAAATACCGGAGCTGATCAGCGTATCAACCCCGGTGAAACCCTCGAGATCGCAGTCACTGTAAAGAACTATTCTGAAAACACTTATACCAACATCGCCGGTGCTATCCAGGATTATGACAATCTGCAGATCACAGCCCTGAGTCCCAATAGCTTCGATCTTAGCCCGGGTGCTACTCAGATCTTGAATTTCCGGATTCAGGCAAATTACGAGATTCATCCCGATGATGTGCTAAACCTGCACTTTGTTACAGAGAATCCCACCAGCACACACATCTTCCAATTAGCTGGAGGCGGAGCCAGACTGGTAGTTTGGGATCACTCCGGCACTCTGGCTTTGAACCAGACTTCTACTCTGCATTTCACCTGTGCAAATAACGGTACTGCCCCCATGCTCAATACTCAGGTAGTGGTAAAATCACGCACTGAGGCAGCCACTGTTGCCCTCACGCCCATCACAATAGGCGATATCGCTCCGGGAGCAGACATCAGTTTTGATGTAAATATCACCCTCTTGCCCGATGTGTGGGATGGCAGAAATATTCCGCTCACCTTCGATTTCAGCGATGCCAATGGCTATGAATGGAGATCTCTATATGCCGTTACAGCAGGGTTTCCTGAAAGCAATGATCCCACCGGCCCCTGTGAATATGGCTATTTTGCCTATGATAATACCGATGTGGATTATGCCATGGTACCCCAATATGATTGGCTTGAACTGGATCCCGAGCTGGGTGGTCCAGGCAATCTCTGGTTGATTATGGACGATGGTGTAAAGCAGGTTCCTCTGCCTTTCACTTTCCGATTCTTTGGTCAGGATTATGATTCTCTTACCATTAGTTCCAATGGCTGGGCCTCATTTATCCACACCGATGAAAGCTATTTCAATAATCATTATATTCCTGCAGCTCTGGGTCCTTATGCCTTGATCGCAGGATATTGGGACGATCTCAAAGGCAAGAAAATTGGCGTCACAGACGAAGGCAGCGATATCTTTGCCGATATGCGTATCCTTTACTGGCACGATGCTGATAATGACCGCTATATCGTCCAATACAATGAGGCCTACAATCAATACACCATTCAGGCCGGTGACGATGCTTCGCTGGAAAAATTCCAAATCATCCTCTATCCCAAAGATAATGATGATGGCGACATCGTGCTCCAATATCATACTGTGGATAACCCCGCGACCACGGGAAATTTCTGCACAGTGGGCATAGAAGATCATCACCAGCTTTCTGGCCTCACCTATACCTATGGGAATATCTATCCGCCCACGGCTGCCGTTTTGGAAGCCGGACGTGCCATCCGTTTCACCACCACCGCTCCAGACAGCTATGTGAGCAATGAAGACGCTGTGGCTACGATCCCGGTAAGCAATCTGCGGAACTTCCCGAATCCCTTCAATCCTAATACTACCATCGCTTTTGAAAGCAAAGCTGCCACCACCGCCTCCCTTAATATTTACAATATGAGGGGACAGCTGGTACGTGAATTGCACAAGGGTGCGATCCCCGCTGGCAATAATAGCTTTACCTGGGATGGCACCGATGATTCCGGACAGAATGTAGCCACCGGACTCTATCTCTACCGTCTGCAAACTCCATCTGCAAGCTATGCCCGCAAAATGCTGCTGATGAAATAAATAACAAACTATAAACCTATCAATCAGGGGAGCCCTTAATCAAAGGCTCCCCTTTACCTTTGCTTAATCATTTGATGTCAGTCTTGATTATAGCTTTGATGTATGCGGTAAATATCACTGGTAAAAACCATACTGCCCGCTTTAGCCTTCGATTGGCTTCTCATTCGCCTTTGCCTCGAACTCACTCGAAGCTCCGAGTCAATTCGAGTGCAAAGTAAATTAAAAGCAAGTCCGGTAAACAAGGAAGCCAGGCTACGCTATCTTGCATAAAGGCAGGATCATATGACAAATGAGGGTATGGCTTAAATAATAAATCTTGACAAGAATATGAGTGCAGGATATAAGAGCAGAAATCTAAACAAAGTATAACATAATTAAGGAGACGCTATGAAAAGAATACTTGTGATAAGCATGTTGGTGCTGGTGGCAATTACAGTAATGGGCTGTAATACCGCGAGCAAGAAAATTGACACATACCTGAATGGTTTGGAAGTATCGGTGGCCAATGATGAAAAATCTTTGGATGCCGGAGAATCGGTTCTTGAAAACCCCATTGATGTAGTAAATAAGTACGAATCTGATTTGAGCATTGGAGTGGATCAATATAAGATTTTGACTGAAGGAAAGCCAGAACAGCAGAAGAAATATGCAGACATAAAAAACAGGATTGACGTCCTTCAATCGAGGCTTTCTGCAATGAATGAAGAGCCTGTTGAAGAAGTAGAAATCCCTACTCCAAACACTCCTGCTACTCCAAACAGACCTCCTGCGAAACCAGTTGTTAAACCAACTGAGACCGTCAAACCGGTAGACAACCAAATTGATAAGTTACTGAACAGCTATGAAGCCGTGGTAGAAACATACGAAGGTAGCAAGTTGGGCATGAAAGATGTGGCCAAAATATCTACTAAATTGGCAGAATTAAAAAAGCAGACAGATGGCGTAGATATGACCGAAGCTCAGATGGAAAGGCTTGGCAATTTGACAGTCAGGTTCACAAGAGCATTGCAAAAAGCTCGAGGCAAATAACAATAAAAGAACCGGATTATAGAAATAATAGTCTGGTAACAAGCTATAAGGCTTACGGTTTATAGATAAACTTAAGCTTTCTTATAGGGAACCCCGCATGCTCATGTGGGGTTCCTTTTTTGCTTCAAAGGGAGCTCCAAAAAAATGGGCCCGAAGAGCATAAGTCTCTTGACATATATCAGGCTCTTTGCCACTTGTTCCATACTGTTTATTATGGCAAGAATCGCTTATACTGTAAAGGATGAAAATGCATAGAAAATATTTTAGATTGCCGCTGCTGCTTTTGCTGATTCTTTTTATCAGCTCCTGCGGAGAAAATCAAAAACTTACGCCCCCTGTAGCTGACGCTGCTGAGCTTCTGTTTGGCACCGATACCACTTTGGATATCATCACCTGGAACCTTCAGACTTTCCCCTTGAATACAAATACGGTAAGCCTCCTCAGCGAGATCATTCCTCAGATGGAGGTCGATGTCTTTGCTTTTCAGGAGATCATGGATTACGCTCAGTTTCAGGCTCTGGCGGAGATGATGCCACATTATCAGGCCTATGTGTACAATGCCACTTCCGCCTGGCGCCTGGCTTACCTCTATGATACCCGTACGGTCACAGTACGCGACGAATACACCATATTTACCGGAGAGTCCAATCCCTTTCCCCGGCCTCCGTATGTCCTGGAGATTACCTTTGCCAATCAGGATTATATTATCATAAACAACCATTTCAAGGCTCTGGGGGATAACTACATCGATGAAGATGATCCCTGGGATGAAGAGGTGAGGCGCCGTTTGGCCAGTACCAAGCTGGAAAAGTACATCCGCGAAAATTGGGGTGACGAACGGGTGATCCTGTTGGGCGATCTGAATGATCAGATCCAGGAGCCTGAAGCAACCAATGTATTTATGCCGTTTCTCAATCGTCCCGAGGAATACAGCTTTACCACGATGCCCATTGCGCAAAATCCCACTCCCAATACGGTTTCCTACCCTTCTTATAATAGTATTATAGATCACATTCTGATTACCGATGAGCTCTTTGAAGATTTCAGTGCGGCGGGAAATGTCTGCCGGGCTATTAGAGTGGACAGCCATGTGGGCGGTCTAGCGGCTTATTACAATCTGATTTCCGATCACCGGCCGGTAGGAATCCAGCTCCAGAGCTGGTAAGTAAATCCGGCAACTCGCTTTTTGCTGACAATATCGGGGCTTTTCATGCCGCTCAAAACAGAAACTGAAATTTATTTTATAATTCTGATATTTTTGGTGACAAGAGAGTTAGCACTATCCGGTGTCAAGTCGAAGCATAATAAACGAAAATATGTATTGACAAAAATACCGCCTCTGGCAATGTGAAGAAACCTGCTCGGCAAAAGAGCGGGACAAATTTGATCTTTTAAGTTTATAGAGTGCTATAGAGAAAGAGTGATAAGAAGCTCTTGTCAGTTCAATCATTTAATTATGATGGAGAGTTTGATCC
>CAXZAB010000163.1:0-5704 GCA_964293715.1 uncultured bacterium
TATGTGTATTGGCATTGCGAACTAAATTTCCAGCATTAGAGTAATCCAGGAATTGCTCTGTTTGCAGATCGAATATTTTGTATAAGGCGTTTCCTGCCAAAGCTTGCTCCGACAAGACAAGATAACGCTCGAGGATCAAATCACTGAAGTAGTAGCTTGAGGACTCATTGAGTATGGCCTGGACATTCAATTCACCGTCCAGAATCATAGAATGGCAGTATCCTGCAACAAAATAACCGCCTGTAATCGGAAACAACTTAGAGTCACGACTACCGACAAAGCTGGCAGTATCGAGCAATTGCCAATTGCCCAGACCTGAATACAGGTACTTTTCTATCTGCCAGCCAGCCTCTTGCCAGCCCTCACCGTTTGCTCCAGTTACACATATCTTATTGTCAGAGTCCACGGACAGATCGAACCCTCCTCTTAGCTCTGTGGAATGCAGCAGAGTTAAAGTGGGCGCACTGCTATCTGAAAGATCCAGGCGGCCAAACCGGAATTCTTCTTGCCCGTTGCTGCAGATAACATATATATTGTTCTCTATGGACATAGCATAATGAAACGAAAGCTCTTCCAGCCCGAAAATATATAGACGGTCCGGATCCAGAGTGGGAGTGTCTGAAGTGTATAATCTTCCATCGTTTGTGATATATAAATAGTGTCCATTCAGATAGTAGACCCCCTTATATATATCGTCATACCAGTCTTCAGGATCTAAATAGATTCTGGAAACCAGAAATGGAGAAAGCTGGTCGCTCACATCTACAATACTTCGACAATACTGGTCTTCCCCGCCGAAGTGATAATCGATGCTATCAATGATTAATATACCGTTTACAAGTGCAAAGCAGCCGTTTGCAATAAAGTTTGCAGTATTATCCGCCAGATCGTTTAGATCTGTACTGCTGATGAGATGCAGGCCATTTACGGGGTCGTAAGCATAAATATCAAGAATTCCATATGTTGTCATGGCAAACAGCGTGTCACCATCTCCCTTTTGAACGAGCGCGTAGCGCCCAGCCTCGAAGATGTCTTGTTCAAAAACAATTTCATTCCCTGCCAATGAAAAAACCTTGCTTGGTGTCCCCATTAAGGAGACATATTTCCCGTCCGATAAGGGCTGTGTAACAGCAGGGATTATGGGTGTATTTCCGAATTCGACACGGTCAAGTTCAGTATATGACAAGGTGGCATGCAGACTCAGAAAAGATAGCAAAAACACCAATACAAGCGATAGCTTGATGAGCAAGGTTTTCTTATTCACCTTTGGGCCTCCTGCTTTGAGTAAGCAGATCTTCAATTAATACATTAAATACCGTTAGAACGAATATCAAAACAATGGCTTTCATGTTTTCTCCTTCTTAGTTCTCAGAGACAGAGGCAAAACTCCATTCATTTACTTACGCATGCTTGAGAACATTTTCAGGTCCTCGCTTCTGGCAATTTATCTAAGGTAAAGGGGCTGATTGCATTGTCTTACAACCTTGCTTTTGTTGTCAAGTTCTTTTCTGGGCAGTTACTTTTGAAGAATGGGGCAATGTGTTTTGCCCGTGTAAAGTCTATTGACTATGACCCTTCAAGCTGCTTTCTTGGCATCTTTCTTCATCAAGAGCGAGGCTGGAAACAACAGCGGAAAAGAAAAGATGAAAAAGAAGGTCTCAAAGATAACATTGCTGCCCGGGGCAGGAGTGCCCTTGAGCCGGCTAAGAAAAGCATCATAGGTGTTTCCCAGCAGGTTCCCCCACAGGATCAATCTGATAAAAAGCATGATTTCGGTGGCGGTCTTGGAACCGTAATACTTTACAAATGCAGCAGTTTGCTCCGGATCAGGCTTGCGCCCGGTTTCCGCATAATGCTGAGCATACATCATGGCAGGGATTTCAAAGGCATCGGCCTCGGTGTCGAATTGGAGCTGAAAGAGGTCGTCGATCTCCTCTTGGCTGATCCCTGCCGAACTGGCTTCTTTGGCATGGAACCAAGAGCAATAAACACAGCCGTTTACAGCGGTAACTACGGTCATAATCTTTTCTATAAAAGCGCGATCGAAGCTGGGACTCTTCCGGAAAGCGACAAGTTTGGGGATATTCTTCAGAATGAACCAAACATCCCCTGCCAAAAGACCTGGCGTGAAGATGCGTCTTTTAAAACCTTTTTGCATTGTGTACTCCTTTCTTTGATGCCTGGTGAAAATCACAGGTCATCAATATGTTAATGGGGGATAGCCTTATTTATCAAGGATAAACAGCTTGATGGGTTCGGCTTTTCCCCTCAGTTCATAATCTTGATGGAAGCTAAACTTTTGGGATAGCTCAAAATCGAGCCTGGCGTAGGTAGCCTCAGAGATCATCAGCCGGTTTGGCAGGGAAGCCTTTTCTATCCTGGCTGCAACATTTACAGCATCGCCGATCACTGTGAGATCCTTGCGGTCTATAGTGCCTATATCGCCCTGCAAAACCAGGCCGCTATTGATTCCGATGCGGATGGCGATGGGGGTTTTGCCGTCTTCCTGACGCACCCGGTTCAGCTCAGGGAGACCGGTATCCAGGATGCGTGATGCACTGCGCACGGCGTCATTGGCATCGTGAAACACGGCCATGATGGCATCTCCGATGAATTTGTCGATATCGCCAAAGCCCTCGCGGGTTATCACATCGCAGATCCCAAAGAGGTTATTCAGAAGTCTCACCACCTCTTCCGGCTCTTTGTTTTCTGAGAATCCGGTGAAATCTACCACATCCAGATACAAAATGCTGAGATCCAGGATGCGCGGAACATTGGTTTGCACGTTATCCTGAATCCGGCTTTGGATATCGCTCAAGGTAGTGGTGGAGACGTATTTGCGGATGAGGCTGTTAAACTTCTCCTGCATGATGCGGTATTCTTCCTGATGGGTGATATCCCGAAAGACTTCAATAGCAGCCAGCACCTCACCCTGGTCATCCTGCAATATGGAAACATGGGTTTCCACAGCGAAGCGCTTTCCGGATTTGCTTTTGGGATACACCTTTGCAGATTGAGGGCATTTGCATTTAATGGCTTTCACGATGGGGCAATCCGAGTGGCAAAGCAGGATCCCGTTTTCATCGATGTGATTCAGGATGTCGTCCTTGCAGCTGCGCCCCACCACTTCCGCGGCAGAATAGCCTGTCATTTCTTCGGCTGCCTTGTTCCAAAACAGGATAATTCGCTTCGGGTTTACCACATAAACGCCATCATAAAGGCTGTTCAGAGTGCGCACCAGCTCGGAATCCGGGTTCTTCAAGTCTTTTAAAAATTGCATCATACCTCTTTAGCGCTTCGAAAAAATTGTTTGATTTTGTGCCCCTGCCAATGTTCAGGATCTTCCAAAAGCACACTATACATACTCATACCATGTTTGCAGAAGTGAGTAAGTGTCAAGATAAAGCTGATCACGTATCCCTCAGCCTCATCAAGACCGAATTTTGCTCTGCCCGTCATCAAATCCCTGGAGCGGCTTTTACCACCTTCACATACATCAGCCCACCGCTGGCTGAACCAAAATAGCCCAGGGCATTGTGCACTCCGCCATAGAGATAGCCCTCAGGCATGTACCGGTAACGGTATAAATTATTATCAACGATGTAGGCAGATACCTGATAGCGACCATAAAAGATGAAGGCACTGCGGTAATCCTTGAAGAGGATGTAATTATCCTCATATTCGGGTGGGACGGAAGAGACAAATTTGCCCATTTGGCTGATTTTGCGGAAGCCCATACCGCTGCTGTTATAGATATCTTCCAGATCTGCACTGGGGTGAGTAAGCCCAAAAATGGGTGTGGTAAATTCCAGATCCGTGCTAAATTCTTCCATACAATACAGTTCCGCCATAAAATTGAACGTGCCTCCCTTGTCCAGGGTGTTCAGTGCCAAAGGATAACGCAGGTCGGCCCCTTCAAACACCACTTCACCCATAGTCCCGGCATTGAAGCTATAGCCTTCACCTGCCACATTGTGCCCGTAGTAATCCGGATTCAGGATGGCGCAGGGAGGCACCGTGGTTTCTGCAGAAATCAGCTGATCATAGCCCGGAACCTGCACCTGGATGCGATAGCTATGTTCCGGCTGGATAATGTTTTGAGCGGGATCAATCCACTTCACTTTGAATTTCTCCAGATCCAGCATCGGGCTCAGAGCCCAGCTTTTGCCTGTATCCAGTTCGAAGATCTGGATATCCGCCTCCAGCACAAAAAGTTCCATGGGATCAAAGGACTCGATCCCGGCGCTTCTGGTGAGATACACAGGGTGTTCTGCATTGATGGCGTTGCCAGCCATCAGGAGCGCTGCGATGGCATAAACATCGCCCTCAAAGCGAGGTCCGGCTGTGAAATCTGCACATCCACAGAACAGCAGCACTGCCAGCAGGGCAATTATCATAGATCTCACCATTTTACGTTCACTCCCACGAAGGGCAGGATGGGAAACTGACCGCTGTCTTCGTTGAGCAGAGCCATTTGGCCATCATCACCCAGTTCAATATTATAATTTCTGAACCCCACATTTTTGCGGTTAAAGATGTTTATCACTTCGATATACGGCTCGATGGAGCCCCATGATTTTCGCCACTCGTATTTCGTGCTCAGATCCAGCCTGACGTAGGCCGGCAGACGGTCGCGGTCTTTGTAGGAATAGATGATTCCAAAATCTTCACCATCAAAATAGATGCGTTCCGGACGGTCGCAGGGTTGCCCAGAATTGAGCGCAAGATTGACCCCGAGCTTGAAGTCTGCCCCCAGGATCTTCTTGCCGGTGAAATGGCTGAGATTGAAGGTTTGTACCACATTTACAGCATAGGAGCGATCGTATTTGGGGTGAAAGCTCTGCGCCTCATGCGTGTAGGGATCGATATTGCTCTCCTTCATCGTGCGTTTGGTCTTGCTGAGGGTGAGCCCCACAAAGCCTTCCAGCCCCCGCCAATAGGTTCTCAGCATCAGATCTGTGCCCAAAGTGAAGCCCTTGCCCTCATGAAACGCATCGGCCAAGCGGATCTGCTCATTGTCCCAATCAAAATTAGCGGCAGCGTCGAATTCCAGGATGTTCTGATAAGTCTTGTAATAGAGCTCTATATCGAAGGCAAAATCATGCGCAAACTGGTTTTTATAGCCCAGGAGAAAGTGCTGGCTGCGCCCCGGTTTGAGGCTGCCATCCAACGGAAACCAGACGTCAAACGGGGTGCTGAAATCTGCCGCCACCAAAGTGAGATATTGATGATAGAGTCCATAGCTGGCATAGATGCTTTCGGCCAGATCCAGCTTGCGGCGAATGGAAAAACGGGGATCCAGATTCACATACGAAGCCTTTGGAATATGGTTCGGGCTTACATCCAGGCTCTGATACCAGCAAGCTCGCAGGCCAGGCTGCAGAGTCCACAAGGCATCAATATCCCAGGAATCCTGAACATAGGCGCTGCTGGTGAGAGAACTTACCCCTATATCCGGCAGGGTACTTTCGTCGTACTGCATAGAGCTTGTCACCTTCAGCCAGGTTTGGTTGTATTTCACTTCCCAGCCAAAATCCGTCTGATGCTCATTATTGGGCTTGAAGGTGAGCATCGCTTTGCTGCTGAGATCCTGGATGCCGTTATCACGCGTGAAGACCCGTTCGCCATCGCCAGAGAGCTGCGCCAGATTGCTGGTAAAATCGCTGCCCACAAGATTGAATTGGGAGAACAAACGGGGACTAAA
>CAXZAB010000164.1:0-5695 GCA_964293715.1 uncultured bacterium
TCAGGATAGCATAGAGCCCAAACAGGAGGATGCAGGCCCAGACAGCAATCATCTCACCTTCATGGAGGAGGTGTTCCTCTTTTGTATACGGAAGACAGGCAAGGAACACAATGAAAATAATTCCAATGACCACCGCACACAGATTAAGATTGTGTACGATATTATGGCCCTATTTATAGGCATGTTGCTTATTTTTATACTGATTGTGGGGGGGGCATTATGGATAATTAAATACTTTAGTTCCCCTCCTTCCTATAAGTTGAAGGTTAAATATCTTGAATCTGGCAAGCTGGATGCACATGACTTGGGGAGGATTTCTTTAGTTCGGTTAGATTGTGCCACAGTCAGGCGACGCATAAACAGAGTAACAGTTCAATTGAATGATTTGGAAACACACTACTTTAGGAATTCTATATTCAAAACGGTTGACCTTCCCATGAAGATTGAACTCGAAATAGTTGATAAAGCACACAATACATCTATAAAAATATCACTGGACAAGTGAGGGAGAAAGAAATGAACAAAGTCCTAATATGTTTACTGGCCTTACTGCTGAGCTTCTTTATTGTATCTGAACTCTTTGCTCAAGCACCATACGTGTATGATGATGATCTTGGAAAAGACTCAGCTCAGGTTGAAACTCAGACACAAGACGTGGGGAGCTACAGCCCAAACAAGTATATCGTCATGCTTATTAGCATTATGGTAATTGCTGCTTTCTACTTTCTAATGCTAAGCTTATACGATAAGGAACTGGACAAAAACAAGGGCCCGTTAAAAGCCGCTGCCACTCAATGTTTAAAATTTACAGCAATATCGGGCTTGGTTGTTTTGGCTGCCTTGTTTGCTATGAATGGCTTTTCAGCAAAGTATTTCGGAGATTTTATCATATCTGCTATAGCCTGGATATCGGTGATAGTAGTGATATGGATAGTTTATCTAATATTTACATTATCAAAGATATAAGGGAGGATATTATGGCTATTCAAGACTCAATTATCGATGGCAGTCAAACACCTGTTTTAGTTAGTTCAAATAGGAAAAAGACCCTGTTCATTGGAATCGGGGGTAGTGGAAAAGAAGTTCTGCTTCGTCTAAGAAGAAAGTTCTATGCATCCACGGGGGATCGTTATGGATTTGATTTTATTAGATATCTGTGGATAGACACAGATATCTCTATGAATCCAGTAAGCAATGAAAAGTGGGCTGTGATTGGCCAAAATATTCAGTTTGGCACGCGGGATAAAATAGATGAAGTTCTTAGCATTTATATAAATCCAAAAACATTGGATGGATTCTATGACAGGGTGAACAATTACGAGCATATCAGAAGTTGGATTCCCACAGACGCCCTACGCCCTCTGGGTTCTAATGCATTAGAGAATGGTGCCAGGGCAATACGTCCGCTTGGCAGACTGGCCTTTAGTTGGCATGCTGATACCGTAAAAAACAGGATACAAGAAAATATCAATGCTTTGGATATACAATTTACCACTGAGGGAATTAGCTTAGATGATAGCATTTCCATATATGTGGTTGGCTCACTGGCTGGAGGTACCGGTAGTGGAATGTTTTTAGAGCTTGCCAAGATGATAAAAGCAAATTGGCCGGCTTACCCTCGCTATGGCGTCTTCTTCCTTTCGGATGTATTTGAAGATATAGGCAACAATCAAACAAGAAACGCAAATTGCTATGCAGCCCTACAAGAATTGGATTTTTATCAGACTGCTTCAAATGCTCTGGACCCACTGATCAGCGCCGAAAGAAACATGTTCGAATTTATAGAGCCAAACGGGCAAAAGCGCAGCTTCACGCTTCCAATATACAACAATGTCTTTCTGGTTTCCAAAGAATATCATAAATCACCCGGGGAAAAAGATTTTGCAGATCCCTTTGAAATGGTGGCGGAGATATTCTACTTTGATTTTGATAGATCCAATTTTGGTTCCCAGAAACGTTCTCAGTCCGTAAACGGATCCATCACCGGCTCAACTGCCTCTGTAAAGTATCTTTGGGCAGAGGGTGATCAAGAAGTGGCTGTACAAAATACATACAGTTCTGATTATTCAGCCTTTGGGCTTGCGGGCATATTCCTGAATATTTCTAAGATGAAGAATTGGGCTACCTATAGGTATATCTTGGACATTACGCAAGATATGACAAGGGATAATCCAGTGAATACGCAGGTCTTTCAGAAGCCCGATGGTGGCTTCAGAGTGGATGGTCTTGGCTTTGATTCCATTATCCGTGCAATCTCTTATGGTAACCAGGGAAGTTCGGTTGAAGACACTTACAAAAGTGGTTTGGAAAATAGAAGGAAAAAACTCTTTTCCTCGCTTGAATCAATGATATCCTTTGATCATTTCAGTATCAACAATGTACAGCAGGCATGCGCAGATGCATTTCGGAGAATAGACACTTTCTTTCAAAATGAGCAATCGTCAATGAATGGAGAGCTTGAAGAGTTTATGGGTACTCCCGGAACTTCACTGCAAAATCTTCAAGCTAATCTTCAGTCTACCGTCTTTGGCTTGTACCAAGGTTTGGAATTGCTCTTGTATGAAATTCTGGGAAACTTAGAATCAGGAGGACCGGTCAATGCTAGGGCAATGTTTATGGCGGTGAAGAATCTGATTAGCCAGATGAGCACGCAGATTGACCAATATAAATCAGAGACCAACAGACTCAAAGATTTACTTCAGGAGGACACGCCTGACCATCCAGAGATCGTAATTGACAGTCATATTAATAATCTGTTAGCTCAGATCAAAGATAGTGATGAGATACCAATTATCTTCCCCTTCTATAAAACTAAAGCAAAGAAGTATTTTAACCAGAAATTAGAACGAGAGGTTTCGATCATGAATCGAACCATTCGTCACCAAATCGATGAATACACCAATCAATTCAAACAACTGCTTTGCAAACGTTACGAGATTCTGTATCGGGAAAAACTCATCAAGTTGTTTGACATGGCTAAGAATAAAGTTCTTGAGTTTGTTAATGCTGATAGAGTGGAGATACAAAAAACGTCCTACCCAAGCCTCAGTAGACAATTAACTTGCTTTGACGAGCAGGTTAAATCTCTTATCAGGCATTATGAAGGCTTTGAGTCCGATCTGAGAATTGTGTTAACTTCCACTATAAACAGAAAAATGATACTTGATGATAATGATAAGCTGGATGAAGTGTATCAGGGGTTCGTGGATCATCTTGGTGGAATTGACTGGTTCGTTGCGAGTGCGGTGGCAAAATATGGAAATGAAATAAAAGGCAAACATAGATCAAATCCTGATCTCAACATCAGCTTGCAAGAATTTGTCAGAGTATTGGTCTTTTATGAAGAGTTTTGCCTTCGTGATGGCCTGCCTGAAATAAAACACTTGCTCAAGGAAACCTGTCGGGAACGATTTGATGGTTTTATGGATGACGACTCAGTGTTAAATCGTTTAAACCAATTAATTCGTTCTGATGAAAAAAAGTACCTATCTCTTATTCAGAGCATGTTATCTAATCTATCTTTCAGATTAGGATTGACTCAAGACTATCCCAATATTGAGGGACGAGTAAATTCCACAGCAGAGAATAATCGCATCACAGGATTACCTGAACATGATGAAAGGATTGAGAGGCATTTGAGCAGCCTCGGCCGGATTGGCCAATTCAAATATCATAGATCGGACGAATCAATTCTCTTTTATTCGGAGACATTTGGCTATCCTCTCTTTGCTTTAAAATGCATTGAATCTCTGGAATACGATTTTAATGCGAATCTCAAACAGGAAGGGATGAATACACGTTATCACCGTTACACGGATATAGTGACAGACTATCTCAGACCATTGGTGATACCCCGAAAAGAAGAAGTCATGAGAAGATTTATGGAGGCTTGGGAACTCTTGTATGAATCAATTATCTTGAGAGTAGTAAGCTATAAGAATAAAAATTGGACAGTAAACGTGGCACATGAGGAGAATGCCTATGCAGAGCAAGAGTATTCTCTAGGAAGGACATTGGAAGCCGCTGCCTATATGATTAGCAACAGCCCCAGCCTAAAGAAAGCCATAAACGAACAAACCTATAACGAAAGAGTGACGAAGTATAACGATGATAATGCAATTGAAGAGATATACTATGCTATCTTTGGCAATTATAACCAGGTCCTTGGATTTTTACAAGCTCAATTTAGCCAACAACAACGTCCAAAGATTCCCCAAGAATTTGTCTTGGAAAAACTCTTGCAACAATATCGTAGCAAGTATAAGATAGTAACAGATAGTAAGTTGCAAGATAATGAGATTGCAAGAGAGTTTGCCGCAAAATATCAGAATAGGATACTGGCCAGGTCCGGATATTCAGACGCCATACACACTCAAGGAATAAGTATATATCCAAGCGATGATTAATATGAACTACTGTCAATCCTGTGGTCTACTGATTAGTGGAGAGCAGTATAATTACTGCCCGAACAGTGGGCAGGTGATTCGCAGTTTCGAAATCATCTGCCCCCTCAGGGTATACGCGGGCGTTCCCTTCAAACTACAGATAAGCTCCCAAGGCAGTCAAGCTGTTAACATTGAGCAGATATTGCTCGGAGGGGCGGAGATAGCATCCTCCCAGACCCTTGATGCCGGTTCAGATATCATTCTGGAGTGCAAGCTGGATAGTATAGGTTACTATGATCTGAAGGTGAGCGCAGGGGGGAGGGAAAGTCTTCTGTCTGTGAGTGTGGAGGAAAGAGGTGCTCTGGAGCTACGATGGCAAAACTATCAAACCATTAGTGAGAACCCACGTTCAAATCTGGCAATTGTTGTTTCAAGGACAATTGCCAATAAATACGTAAGCCTGGGACAACGTAGCGGATGGCTTAGAGCCAAGAAGATTCGTTTCCGACATTCTGGCAAGCCTTTTGAATTCTCAAAGCATGGAGACATGTTTCTGATTTCTGAATCTTTTTTTGATCTACTTCAAAAACTTTCTGAAGCTCAGGTGGATGTGGAAATCGATTCAGAAGATAACCATTGTTTCAGCATCCCCGGGGTTAATTTTAGATATGATGAAACACTTCCCAGGCTGGTGGTTTCTCACGAAGATTATCTCAATACGAATCCCCTTCGTGGAGATCAAGGTGAAATTTCTTACAAAATATCATATCAGTGGGGGGAGCAAGATGGTGATAGACCTATCGATTCATTACTCCTGATCCAAAGAGGTGCAAATCAGCTCCAAACCCAGAGCCGGGAGTTTTTCAATGACCAGCAGTGTATCTACAAGAGTATTCAAGTAGATTTGAGAAATATTCCTCCGGGAATAAGCAATTTGGAGATCGAAGCCCAATTTGAAATAGAAAACAATAGTTTTTCTATGATACACCAAATAAGCTTTGTCAAAGTAGATCATATCCCATTAGAACCTGATCCTGCGAGGGTAATTGCCATTGATTTCGGAACCTCAAATACATGCTTAGCATATGTCAATCCCCACACCAATGAAAAGAAGCTATTTGATTATCATGTGGGTATTGCTGGCGAGCAAGCTTTTAATCCGACTGTGATGAAATTCATCCAATTTAACGACAATCCGCCGCACTCAGTTACCTATTGTCATTTGCCCGGAGATAACGATCTCCCCCTTACCTAAGCTACAAAATTCAAGCCTAGGCTTGAAAGGAACGAGAAATTGTAATTTTCGGTTA
>CAXZAB010000165.1:0-5686 GCA_964293715.1 uncultured bacterium
CTTATAAACATGCGGTATCTGGCTTTTATGGATACAGCCTCAAGCTCTAAATCAGTTCGTAAATGATTGAATTCCTCTTTATAGCCTGACTTAGGTTCTTTAGATATAATTTTCTTTTCTGCCTGTAGCAAGTCATCAAAGCTATATCCATCCAATTTTTCTATCCAATCCATCTTAACTCCTAAGCAATTAAGTATCAGTTCTTAACAAATGCAGTCAAAAAGATTCCAAACTCAAACTTGAAATATCAACTCAGTCTCTGATTCTTTGCAGATCATTCAAGAATGTAGTCAATATGTGTTTCAGCATCTCTTCACTCCAGACGTTATAATATCTTTATTAAAACAAAACCATACTATAGCTTGAATCGGTCAACTTTTATTTTTGCTGATCAGTTTATCTGCGGGTGGGAGACTGTCCTAGTATAATTAGCGTTCCCCCATATTCTTCGAAATACTTATATTTCTTTGGCCCTGATTTATATATGGATTTCATCCCTACAGGTGCTATCTGAAATTCCGTTCCGATGGAACTCATCTGCATCTTGTATTTGTTAAGAACTGATACTCAAAACTCTATTCCCTCTTAATAACTTGCTCTGCCATTGCTTTGTATTCCGCAGCTTTTTCCGGATTGCCCATTTTTTCGTAGGTTTCAGAAATTGATTCTAAACAACTGATTTTAAAGTCAGATAACACTTCGCTGGGGAATCCTTCATGTTCGCGATTCAGGATATCTAAGCATTGAAAGTGATAAGCAAGAGCCTGGTCATATTTTGACATTTCAAACATTGTCTCTCCAAGTTGGTTATAGACTCCACCTACATGAGGGCTGTACTCTCCGTATGCGTTTGTCATAGACTGTAAGCACATGTACCACATATCATGAGCTAAATCAAACAACTTCTTGTTATAATAGCCGACCGCAACGTTATGGTAGTAAATAAGGAGTTCAGGGTGGGTTTCTCCCAGCGTTTCTCGTATGAGATTGAGGCTCTCGATGCCCAGTTCATGTGATTTTTCCAGATCACCTTTCAGAGAATAGGCATAGCCTAATCCTGAAATGGCATGAGCTACTCTTGGATGTTTGGGGCCATATAATGCGCGAGCCATATCTAAACCCTTATGGTAGTATTCCAAACCTTTATCCACTTCACCAATATTGCAATGAGTCAAAGCAAGATGCGAGGTAATCTGATGAACAATGAAGGGATCATCTTTACAGAGATCCATCTTGAGATCATGCTCCATAAGGCAATATTCATGGGCTTTTGCGGGATCCACCGGATACCTGTGAGTATAAACCCTGGCGAGAGACCGGTAACATTCGGCTATTTTGAGGTGCCTCTCACCATAAAATACTTTTCTGCGTCTCAAAACTTCTGTAAACAGCTCCAGAGCTATATCCCATTCTGCCAAGGCATGATGAGCATTAGCCAGCTCCTGCATACTATCTACTGTTTCTTCGCTGTCTTCTCCAAACAGTTCTGTTTTCAGTGAGAGTACCTGCTTATAACACTCCAAAGATTTACTATTTATGCCTTTACCATGATATGCTTTACCAAGTGCAGCCAGGCTTTTTGCTGTTTCTATGTGGAGCTCTCCCAGATTTTCTACTTTAAGTTTCAAGGCAGCTTCATAGCATTGAATACTTACATCGAAATGGAATTGTTCAGATTCGTAATCTCCAGATTCATCGAAGTAGCGAACCGCCTTTTCCCATTCACCGGCTTTCTCAAAATGTTCTGCGATGTCTCTGAGCTTAGTCTTATCTTCAGCATAGTGTTTCTCCATAATTACGCCAGCCATTTGATGCAGTCTTTTCAGCTGTTTGCTAAGCTGCATGGAATAGGCAGCATCTCTTAGCAGACTATGGCTAAAGATATATCTGATCTCGTTTAGTTCGTTCCAAATATGCTCTTGTTCTCCTGCGTGCAATTGGCTCTGGACGATCATCTCATTCAGAAAAGCCGGACGTTCTTCCAGGATTTCCAACATTTCTCTTAAGATGCTTACGGCAAATTCGCGGCCCAAAATGCTGGCCGTTTGCACGGTGCGTTTCAGTTCTGCTTCCAAGCGGTCCAAACGGGCTACGAGCAATGCTTGGACTCCGGCTGGCAATTGGCCACTTTGCTCATTCAAGTGTTGCACATTGTCTATCAGTTCCAGCTGTCCCGTTTCTTTCAGAAAGCTCGTAAGCTGCTCTGTAATAAAAGGATTACCTTGTGACACAGATTGCACGTACTTGACCAGATCAGGGGCAATGTCTCTGCCCAACATATTTCCCATCAAGTCTTTTATCTGATTATGGCTCAAGCCGCAGAGGTTTAAGCTATCAAGCTTTATGTCGGAATCCAATCTTACCACAGGATAGCTGTCATCATCATTGAGACGGGAAGTGATGATCAGCTTAAAGGGAATAGCGGAAGCCCGTCGAGTCAGGATTTGAATGGTTTCTTCGGATTCTTTGTCCAGCCAGTGCAGGTCCTCGATGATCATGAGCACAGGACCTTTCAGACAATATGCTTCTAAGAGCAATTTTATGGCAAAACCAATAACAGATGGTCTGTATTTAGGCTCCAAACTCGCGAATAAGCTGCCTTCCCATTCCAAGCCGATCAATCCTGCTAGCACGGATTCTACTCTTGCCAGCTCTTTTATAGTATTTTCAGACCCTGGAATTGAACTCAATTCTTCTGTAAACTGTAACCATAGTCTGCGATAGTCAGCAATTCTTTCACTGCGTTCCCCTGTCATAATAGAGGTGAATTTTTGTCTGATCCAATAAGCAAAAGGGTTTAGGGGCGTTTTGTGAATAGAGTCAGTTTGCAAGAAATGGCATTGTGCCTTATCCTTCAGCGCAGCTTGAAGTTCATAAACTAATCGGGATTTTCCTTGTCCGGCTTGACCATAAATGTAAGTCACTCCGGCAAATCTACCCTCCCACAGAGCATCACAGGATGATTTTAGCATTTCCATTTCACTTTCACGGCCCACAAATTCTCTGGTATAGATAGCAGAGCCTTGATGCTGCTCTTTGCCGAGCAAGCGGTATGTTGCTACAGCCGCTGGGAATCCTTTGAATTCCAGAGTTCCCAGATCTTCATAGCAAAACGCATTACTTGCTTCCACTTTTATTTTTTTATCCAGCCAAATCTCTCCCCATGCTGCTTTCATCATATAGCGGGCTGCAAGGTTCACTGCCATACCCAGGGCAGTGTATTCACCTCTATTTACAGAGCCCAGGAATCCAGCGTAGGCCTTGCCATAGGACATCCCGATCCGGGTTTGGGCAGGCGCTATGGCCAATGCTTCCAAGGCGAATTCAGCCGCCCTGGCCACCATTTTTTCGTAGGCGATCGGGGCGCCAAACAAGATCAATGCCACCCAACCTTTATCTGTGCAGTCCACCTTGTTAAAATACCCTCCATAATTGGCAGATAGTGCGATTATGGACTTTATCTGCTGTTCTTCCGGCTCGGCAAGATTGATAAAACATGAAAGTACTTCACGGAATTCACCTTCGGATTTCAGGTTTGAGATTATCTGGGGGACAAAGGCCTGTGCAGATAGAAATGAGGGTTTCAGGCAGACGGTGTAATCAGGAAGCTCTGCATGTAAAAGCAAACTATGTGTACTATCCAGTTTTTCTGCTATAACATCTTTCACAGCAAATTGTTCCAGTATTTTACTCTCTATAGCCACCGTATTGGCTTCGGCTCTTTCCTGTGCGGCGATAGCTTTCTGGATTGCCTCTCCTTTAAACCAATATGTATTCTGTGCTTCAGCCTGGATAATAGTCCAGTGTACTTTCCCTTTCGCCAAGCCCAGCTTTGCCGAAAGCTGATATGTGCCAAACTCTGTGGCAACATCGCCGTTGTTTATAAAGAAATCCCGGATTGCCAGCGTAGAATTAATTGCTGAGTTCGCATCATCACCGCTAAATATAGCTGTAAAAGCATCCCCGGCAAAACCGGCAATAAAACCACAGCGTCTTTCTATTGTATCAATAGCAGGGGTAAAAATGGCGTTTATCACGTCGGTCAAGACTTCCGCTCCCGCAGAGGATTTCTCCAGCAGAGCCTGCGTCAGGCTGGTAAATCCACGTAAGTCTATGTTCAATACCCAGGCATCCATTTCACCTGTGAGCTGCTCTTTTTTGGTCTGTCTCAGGATAAATTCAGGTATCAGGTTTCTCATATATACCTCTTTCATTTCTTTGAATATTGGGCCACTATAGTTTCTTTCCCATAGAATTACCTGGGTTAATCTTCACATTAATAGCAAGCTATCCTTGTGTATGAGTATGTTTTCCAGATGGAAAATACTAAATTATTAGATTTGAAAAGAGTCAAGCTAATTCTGCGCGCCAGCTCTTTCCCTGGACTTGAAAATCCGTTAAAAGCAAATTGAAGGCATAGGTGTCTTGTGACTGAGGCTGCAGGTTAAGCTGGTTTTTATATGAAATAGAAGAAATTTTTATAGCGGGGGAATAGTTCGTAATGGTGGTAGGATAGCTCCGTAGCGCTGCCTTCAGACGGCGGTGAGGGGCGTTACGAGGCTGGATATCGGCGGGCAAATGTTTCTTAGATAGTCAGTTCTGGCTTTTTCTGCGAGATGGGGGTAAAAACTTATTGACAAAAATACTGCTTTCTGGGAATGTGTCAAAACAATGCGTTCCGGAATAGCTCAGCGGTAGAGCGGGTGGCTGTTAACCACTAGGTCGGGAGTTCAAATCTCTCTTCCGGAGCCATTATTTTGGCCTGCCGTAAGATGCAGGTTTTTTTATTGGGGTGGGTTTGGGATCAGCTATTTACGGTATGTAAGTCTCGGTATATCTGAGATACCCGTACAGGCGGAACGGAGTCCGCCGCTACGATAAACCTTCTCAACGTTAAACGTTAAACGTTAAACGTTAAGCGTTAAGCGTTAGATCCCCATGCAGGCGGAGCGGAGTCCGCCGCTACGATAACCTTCTCAACCTTCTCAACCCTCTAAACCCTCTAAACCCTCTCAACCTTAAACTCCAGTCCCAGCTATTCCATAATCTCATAGATCAACGGCTCTTGCTCTTTCTCCACCGCAGCAACCTTGTAGGCATCCCGGATCAGCTCTGCCACTCTGCGTCCTTCGGTCTCATCATTGGCATGGACTGTGCCGATCTGCTCACCAGCTTCGATCTTATCTGAAATCTTGGGATTGAGCAGAGCGCCAGAGCTGTAATCCAACGTGTCTCCGGTCTGCATACGTCCCGCCTTGATCTGCACCAGGGCATAACCAATGGCGCGGGCATCTATTTCATGGATATATCCGCTTGTCTTGGCGATGATGGGGATCTGATATTTGGCGGTGTCAAAGAGACTATAATCCTCTATCACTCTGGGGTCACCCTCTTGAGCTGCGATGATTTCGGCAAATTTGGCCAAAGCTGAGCCGTCTTCCACCACAGAGTCTATCATCTTTTTGGCTTCTGCATTGCTGTGAGCAAATCCCGCCATTTTCAGCATCTGAGTGAGCAGGGAGGTGGTGATTTCATAGGTATCCGGGAAGTAATTTCCCTTCAGATATTCGATGGCTTCGATGGTTTCCAGGGCGTTGCCCACGGCGCCACCTAAGGGGGAATTCATATTGGAAAAGACCACTGAGACTTTTTGCCCAAAGCTGTTTCCCGTCTCGATCAGATGTCC
>CAXZAB010000166.1:0-5664 GCA_964293715.1 uncultured bacterium
CAATCTCAAAGCCGGAACTTTCCTGGATATGATGTATATGCCTGATGCGCTGGCAGCAGCTGTACAGATCATGGAAGCAGATCCTGCTAAACTGACCCATAGAAATTGCTTTAATGTGAGCGCCATGAGCTTTGATCCTGAGATGATCGCTGCTGCAATCCGCAAACACATTCCGGAATTCAAACTGGACTATAATGTGGATCCCGGGAAACAAGCCATTGCCGATAGCTGGCCAAACAGTATGGATGACAGCTGCGCCCGCCAGGAATGGGACTGGAAACCTGAATATAATCTTGAAAGCATGACTATCGATATGCTTGAAAAAGTCGCCGCAAAGCTGAAATAATATGTTAAAGATTGGCGTAGTAGGCGTTGGGCACCTGGGGCAACACCATGCCAGCAAGTTTCTGGCGATGGATGGGGTCCGCCTGGCTGGCATCTTTGATAAAAAGGCCAGCAGGGCAAAACAGATCGCCAAAAGGCTCTCCACCGAAAGGTTTGACAGCTATGATGCCTTGCTCGATGCCTGCGACGCCATCGATATTGCAGCCACTACCACCGCCCATTTTGAGCTGGCCGAACAAGCGCTCAAAGCGGGCAAACACATCTTTTTGGAAAAGCCCATCACCAGTAAATTGGAACAGGCTTATATCCTGCTTGACTTGGCCAAAAAGAAGAACCTCAAAATCCAGGTGGGACACATTGAACGCTTCAATCCTGTCGTCCTCAAAGTGGAGAGTGAGATTCACGATCCCATGTTCATCGAATCCACCCGCATTTCCACTTTTCACAAACGCGGGACTGATGTACCGGTGGTCCTGGACGTAATGATCCACGACATCGATCTCATCCTCAGCTTTGTGCATAGTCCCATCAAGAATATTGACGCCAGTGGCATCGGGATATTCACTCCCAGCATCGATATTGCCACGGCCCGCATCGAATTTGAAAACGGGGCCATTGCCAATGTGACCTCATCCCGGGTCTCACTGAAGCAGGAACGCAAGATCCGCTTCTTTCAGAAAGATTGCTATATCCGCTTAGATTTTCAGACTCAACAGGCGCAAGTGATAAAAAGAAGCCCCAAGGCCGCTTTGTTTTTGCCCAAGATCATGATGGGCGCCACCGATATCGAGCCGGAGCAATTGGTAAATCAAAAGAATTTTGACTGTAGTGATAGCCCCAAAGATGCCCTCACCCTGGAGCTGGAATCCTGGACCAGGGCCATCATCACGGATACAAATCCTGTCGTAGATGGTCTTGCCGGCACCAAAGCCCTGGAAGTAGCGGTTCGGATCATCAAAATCATCAATGAACAACTGAAGAAAAACAAACTCAAGGTATAAAAACAATGCAAGATATATTTGTAAAAGACATTGCCCAATATGAAGGGCAAGAAGTGCGTCTCAAAGGTTGGGTACGCAATATTCGCAGCAGTGGAAAACTGCTTTTCATCATCTTCCGGGATGGTTCCGCTGAAATTCAAGCGGTGGCCTTCAGAGGGGACCTGGGCGATGAACTCTTTGAAGAGGCCAAAAGCCTCACCCTGGAATCCAGCCTGATCATCACAGGTATTCCCAAAAAGCATCAGAAGATCGAGGGTGAATATGAGCTCAGCGTTACCGGCATCACCCCCATTCAGATTTCTGAAGATTATCCAATAGGTAAAAAGGATCATGGCCCGGACTTTCTGCTCTCAAACCGGCATCTCTGGATTCGCGCACCCAAGCAATGGGCAATCCTGCGCATCCGCCACACGGTGTATTATGCCATCTGTGAATATTTGAACGACCATGACTTTTTCCGCTTTGATTCGCCCATCCTCACCCCCAATGCCTGTGAAGGTACCACCACTTTGTTTGAGCTCGAATATTTTGATGAAGGTTTGGCCTATCTTTCCCAATCCGGTCAGCTTTATCTGGAAACGGGCATTATGAGCCTGGGCCGGGTTTATGATTTTGGTCCTGTGTTCAGAGCTGAACGTTCCAAGACCCGCAAGCACCTCACCGAATTTTGGATGATGGATGCCGAAGCCGCCTTTGTGGATCATAAGGAAAACATGGCTATCCAGGAAGGGCTGATCCGCTTTGTGATCCGCACCGTTCTGGCCAAATGCGATAAGGAACTGGATATCCTGGAGCGTGATAAAGATCTGCTGAAGGCAGCCGATGCGCCCTTCAAAAGCATGACTCACTATGAAACTGTAGAATACCTCAGAAGCAAAGGCAGTCAGATCGAGCATGGCAGCGATCTTGGCGCCGCAGATGAAGTCCTGCTCACAGAGGGCTCCCCTCTTCCCGTCTTCATCGAGAAATGGCCCAAAGATATCAAAGCTTTTTATATGAAACGGGATCCTGAAGATGACAATCTGGTGCTGGGCAACGATCTCATCGCCCCGGAAGGTTATGGAGAAATCATTGGTGGAAGCCAGCGTGAAGATGATTACGAGATTCTTTTGGGCCGCATGAAGGCCGAGAAGATGGATCTGGATGCCTATCAATGGTTTTTAGATTTGCGTAAATACGGTTCGGTGCCCCACAGTGGATTTGGCATCGGGCTGGAGCGTCTGATCACCTGGATGACAGGCACACATCACATCCGCGAAACCATACCTTTCCCCAGGATGATCTATCGGATCTATCCTTAAAGCGCGTTACTTTGCCGCCGCTCTTTGGGCTTTGAAGAGCGCGGCTTTCTTTTTTTATCTTTTGTGCGGCCGCATGGCCGTCCTGATTCGTACATAAATAATAATAGATAAATAAGGAAGAAAAGATGATTTATGAAAAATTATCACACGCCTCCAAGACCATGAAATCGTCCATGATTAGGGAATTGGTGGCCAGCACAAAGAACATTGAGGGGCTGATCTCTTTTGCCGGAGGATTTCCTTCGCCCAAGACTTTCCCTCGCGAACTTTTAAGCAAATTGTATGCCGATGTCATCCTCAACGAGGGTAACACCGTCCTGCAATATGGCGGTAGCCAGGGTGATGAAGTGCTCAAAGAAGAGCTTTTGAAATGGGAAGGTTATGATGATCTGTCCACAGACCAGATTTTAATCACCGCCGGCGCTACAAACGCCATATTTTATATGACTATGGCCCTCTTGGAACCGGGTGATGTGATCATCTGTGAAGCGCCCAGTTTCCTGGGTTCTCTGGTTGCCTTTGAAGCCATGGGAGCAGAGCTGGTCAGCGTTCCTCTGGACAAAGATGGCTTGGACATGACTGCTCTTCAGACCAAGGTCGAGGAACTCAATAAAGCCGGGAAGAAGATCAAATTCATCTATACCATCCCGGATTTTCACAATCCCACCGGAGTCACCATGACTTATGAGCGCAGAAAGCAGCTCATCGAATTTGCCCTGGCCCTGGAAATCCCTATTATGGAAGACAACCCCTATTCGCGCCTGAGATACAGTGGCAAAGAAATCCCCACTCTCTTCAGGCTCGCCCATGATGAATACCGCAATACTGAGATCGTCACCGAGATCGTCTCTTTTTCCAAGATCCTGGGCCCCGGTATGCGTCTGGCCTATGCCAAAGGCAGCAAGGTGCTCATCGAAAGAATGTGTTCCTGGCAGCAGAAAGTCAATATCGCGCCGGATAACGTTTCTCAGCGCGTAGCAGCCCGTTTCCTTTCCCAAGGACATATGCAGACGCATCTGCAGAATATCCGAAGTTTTTATCAGCCTTATCTGGAAAAGATGCTGCAGTGTATGTCAGATTATCTGCCTTCTTACATCCAATACAGCAAACCCGAAGGCGGTATTTTTACCTGGCTCTGGCTGCCCGAAGATATGTCTGCTGATCTGCTTTTCGAGCAGGCCAAAGACCATAAAGTCACCTTCATCCCTGGCAGCAAGTTCTACCCCGAAGGTCAGGAAAAGTTTAATTGCCTCAGGCTGAACTTCAGCTTCAGCAGTTTGGAGCAGATTGACCAAGGTATGAAAAGCCTCGGCAAGCTGATGGAAGACTTTTATACTTGACGGGAATGTGGCCGTGCTATATCTTGTACTTATAACGCTTCAAAGGAGTTTCCAAATGAAGAATTTACTGATCTTAGTCTTGATGACTGTCGCCATCCTGCCGCTGATGGCTCAATATGATATACCACGGCCAGATTTTAACCCATTTTCCATGAGCAGTTCTATGCTGAATAAGCTCTCTATGTCCCATTCCATGGGCTTTGAGGCTGGTAGCTCTTCTGGGGGAAACGGTTATTATCTCTCCCGTTATACGAATCATCTGAAGTATGCCTTGGGTCCCAAGCTGGATCTGGACCTGGACCTTAATTTCGTGAATTTTGGCTCTATGAATACCTCTAAAAGCTTTAGCCTCAATGAAGATAATGATAGCAAGATCCTGCCGGAATTTTCCCTGCGCTATCGCCCCAGTGATTCCATGACTTTTGAACTGAAAATGAGCCAGGGCATGATGAGACCCACGCGGCCCTGGTATGAATATTGATAAGGAGTTGATGCTCTCTTGACTGCCATCGTAATCATCCTCTTAGCTATTCTTGGCGCTGCTTTGGGCAGCTTTATGAACGTGCTGATCTATCGCCTCCCCCGTAAAGAATCGATTGTTTTTCCCGGCTCACACTGCTCAGAATGCGGCAAGAAGATCCCCTTTTATCTGAATATCCCCATCTATAGCTATCTTGCGCTGGGCGGCAAATGCAAGTTTTGCCAGGCCCCGTTCCATTGGCATCACCTTTTGGTGGAGATTATTACCCCCGTCATCCTGATCGGTCTCTTTTTGCAATATGGCCTGATAAATCTGCTCTTTCTGAAATACGCTGTGCTGGCAATGTTTATGATTCCCATTTTCTTCATCGATGCCTTTCATCAGATCATCCCGCACAAGCTTTCCCTCCCGCTCATTCCTTTGGGCTTGATCTTTGCCTTCTTACCCGGAGGCGATGTGGGCATTATGGAAGCGCTGTTTACAGCAGGCCTTATCTTTGCCTTTTTGGTATTTCTGGCCTATGCCTACCGCTTTGCCAGGAAGAAAGATGGCATAGGTGGTGGAGATATCTGGCTGCTCACCGGCGTCGCAGGCTTCTTTGGGCTGATCAGTATGCCCTATGTGATTTTGATTGCAGCACTTTTGGGCATCATTTATTTCCTGATCTTTGTGCGTGATAAGAAACAAGGCTTTGCCTTCGGCACCTTCATAGCTTTTACAGCTGTGACCTGGGCTCTCTTAGGCGCAGCAGAACTTGTGGATAAACTCCCGTTTCTATAGACGGGAAATATGGCCTTTTTTATTTTGATTGAGGCGCTCTAATTGAATTAAATGCCGATAGCCTGTTTGGGTTTATCGGCAAATCAAGACAATTCATAAAAACAGAAATAGAGCTTCGGTGTGCCCGGCCTTAAAAGGCCAGGAAAAAGTCTTAGACAGATAGCAGCCCGTGGAGCTACGGCTAAAGCCGCAGCCTGGATTCTTTTAAGGCAGATTGTAGATTGAGATTATTTCGAGCCACTAAGGCAGATTATAGGCACAGATTCTTCTGCGCCTATTAAGTTAAATTATAAAAATAAACTTACTTTAGCCTTTGAAAGTAAATCAAAGATATCAATTAGTCCTATTCAATCAAGACAAGCCACAAATCCAGATAATTCTCAATTTTCAATTCTCCATCCTCAATTGTTTTTTAT
>CAXZAB010000167.1:0-5589 GCA_964293715.1 uncultured bacterium
TTTTTTTCGTTAACAAATTCCGTTGCGCAAGACGCTGCTTCTATGGAACCTGTAAAAAAATTTCCATTCTTCCGTAAAAGCAGCGTTTTGCACTACTGCCTTCGATTTGATTTTGACGTGTCTTCGATTCGAGATGACTCGAATATTCAAGTCAGTTCGAGTCGATGACATCTTAGAAACAGGAGCACTGAAAGGGTGTACAATAGCCTGTAAGCACCGATCAAACAGCATTTGCTGAATAAACATACAAAATTTTACTTCAAACGGACTTGCTGATTGCCAAGGCAAAAAATAAATCTTGACTGAAAATTGGAAGCAAAAATAATAAGGAATCTATTGGTTCTTGTATTTGCCGTTAGTTATATGTATATGTCATGTAAAGATAAGGCCAGTTCAGAGGCCTTCGAGAAACATTAAAACCAATGCTTAAAAATTCTATCAAGATCCGGGACTCAATTGCTCTTTTACTAAAAAAAGCAAGATGAATATGATTTATTTTAACCTGATTAAAAAGGGAGGTTACCATGAGTAATCGCACAAAATACCTTTGGTTTTGCCTGTTATTTGTTTTTGTCTTAAGCTTTGCTCAGGCAGAACAAACGACGACCTCAACTGAGTTTAATTCCGGTAATGTGGACGTTGATGTCCTTTCTACGGAACTGCTGACGATTTATCCGCACGAGCTGCATTTCGGTGATGTGCAGATGGGAGGAATTGGTTTTGACGAAGTAGAATTATCCTCTTCCTGGGGGATCACAATAGTATCATTATCTATCTGGGGCTCATCATTCTCAATTTCCAACCTGCCGGATATGCCCCTTACCATTACCCCCGACACTCCGATCTCTTTAGCGATAGAGTTTGCCCCAACGATTGTGGGTGAATTCAATGGAATTTTGGAAATTACCAGCATCACCGGATACACAAGGTACGTTGCATTGCAAGGTTTTGGTATTGATCTGCCAGCCGTGATGATAGCCTTACCCAATTCTTACGATTTCGGCGATGTTCCGGTGGGCAGCGTGGAAGCTACCACCACTATTTATGTGAGTTTAACGCCGGAATGGGTGGCTCTCAATGGAACTGGAAGCATTTATAGTATAGACATAGATGAATATTATAGCTTTATAGTCGGCGACATAAGCAATACTACCACTTCCCAGACGGTTTCAATACCCGTTGAATTGAGTGCTACAGACGTGCTGAGCATCCCCATTATCTGTAGCCCTATGGATGAGGAAGATGTGTTTGGCGAGCTTAAAATTTCATGTGAAGACGGCATGACCCATACTATGTATTTAAGTGCGACGGGTGTGAAGCCCGGTCCACGCATCGAAATGTTTCCCAACCCTGTGATAATTGAGGTTGTGGAAGGCTCTACAAGCTCGGGTGAGTTTTACGTTAAAAACTTTGGTGATGAAGAGCTGGAATTCTCAATAGATGATGACTATATACCTTCCTGGCTGATTTTTAGCTTGATGGAAGGTGAAGTAAATAGCGGAGATAGCCTGCTTGTGAGTATCGAGGCCGATGCCGCTGAGCTGGAAACTGGCAGGTATGTGTATGAGTTCCCGGTCTATAGCAATGATGACTGGATTGATGGTCCCACGATAAGTGTTTACGTGGATGTAAGCTCTCCTCCGCAGCCTTTGGAGGCAGATTTTTATGCGAGCTATCTCACTGGACACCCTCCCTTTACGGTTAACTTTATCGACGATAGCCACAATGATCCTGCTCAGCCCTGGTCCACAATCAACTCTTGGAAATGGGATTTTGACAACGATGGAGTGTTTGATTCCTTTGAGCAAAATCCCAGCTATACTTATTATGCTCCGGGAGTGTATAGTGTTCGCCTTGTGATTGCTACGAATACCGGAGCCACATCCTCAAAACTGCGTACTGATTATATAAACATAGAAAACTCCCCTCCTCAGGTTGTAAGCCCTCTGCGTGAGATTACTTTTTTCGAAGATACTTCTTGGGGCCCAAGCTATGTGTATGATATATTTAATGATGCCGATGGGGATACCCTTACTATCTCTTGCCAGGGAAGCCAGCATTTGACTGCTACGGTTACAGAAAATGTATTCCTGACTCTGGACCCCGCTCCAGATTGGTATGGCGAAGAAACGATAAGCATCAAAGCCACAGATCCGTTTGGAGAAAGTGTGGAGCATACTGTTTTGGTAACGGTTTACGATGTCAATGATGCTCCTGTTCTGAGTATCCCTGGTGATCTTTATTTCATCCGCGGCTCGGTATATACGGTAGATTTTGCGCCCTATATTACCGATCCTGATAATCCTCATTCGGAGCTCTCGCTAAAGATCACTGCCCTTGATTCTCAAGGGAATATCGATTTTGAATACACTCCACTTAATGAAGAAAACACTTTAGGACAGTTTACGGTGGCTTTCTCGTCGCCTTCACAAATCGCTACTTCGGCTTCTTTTCACATAGCTGTGAACGATAATGTTTTACGTCTTATCGCCACTGCCAACTTCACTATGCATGTGATTGAGGAATTCATCCCACAGCTTACGATAGGGGCTGCTTATGAATTTGCCGGTCAAACTGTGGCCTTCAGTGACGCAACGCTTGGCAATCCCGATCATTGGTTATGGGATTTTGGCGATGGCAATGCCTCCGAACTGCAGAACCCCCAACATCAATATCTGGAAGCGGGAACGTACAGCGTATCTCTCACGCTTGGCAACAGCCAGGTTCCAGATGAAGACAGACAGATTATCATTACCGATATGATTGAATTAAGCGGAACGGCAGTAACAGTCACCAATATCCCCGATACCTGGACGATCTTGGGATCTCCCTACAATCATTTCGGAGATGTAGTGATCGATAACACAGAAACTGTGGTGATGGAAAATGACGTGGTGGTAAACCTCTTTAGTGAGGAACCTCTGCAAATATTGGGGGCGATTTCAGCCAGTGGAGTGAGATTCCAATCGCAGGCAGAGGGTGGGAAATGGGGCGGTCTCAAGTTTAGCGGATCCGGCCTCAGAGAACCCAGTTCTTTGACGGATTGCGAGATCATCGATGCCCTGCTCCCGGTGAATATCAGCACCCAAAGCCCTGTATTCAATAACCTCTACATAGCTGTTTCGGATACTACTGCCATGGCAGATGGTGAGGCTATCAGGATCTTTGAAAGCTCTTGCCAGATTATTGGTGCAGAGATACTTAATTATAAAGATGGCATAGTCGTGGATGGACAAAGCCCGAACCGTGCCACACCTACCCTCACCAATATCCGGGTACGCAATGCCAGTAATACCCAGCGCACAGAAGGGGAACCCACAACAGGAGTCACCCTAAAGAGTCCTGCAACGGTAGATAACCTGGAAGTGGATAATTTCTTTACCGGAGTCCTGATCGGCACAGAAAGTGCGAATAATCCCAGCACACCCACTTTGAGCAATATCCGGGTACGCAACAGCAGCAATACCCAGCGCAGCGTCCTGGAAGGAACCGGTATAATGATCACAGGCAATGCCGCTCCAGATCTTACTGGTGTGGATGTCTCGGAAGTGGCAAATGGAATCGTGATCGAAAACGCCCACTCATCAGCGGGTGCTACCCCCACTTTAACAAACATCCGGGTGCGTAATAGTTCCAATACCCAGCGCACCATCACAAATGGGCTTGTTGTCCGCAATACTCCCAATGTGCTTATTTCCGATGCCTGGTTTGACGGGTTTGCCAGCGGAATAAGCATTGAAGCAGATGGCCGGGCTGCCAGCACACCCACCCTCTCTAATATCCGGGTGCGTAATGCCAGCAATACCCAGAGATCAGAAATTACCGGCATCAAAATCACCGGCACGGTTTACGCAAACTTAAATGACGTGGAAATAGAAGACTATAACAATGGCCTGAACTACAGCATGACCGATCCCACCCGCGCTTCTGAAACGGTGACCCTGAGCAATATCCGGGTACGCAACAGCAGCAACACACAACGGCAGCTTTCAAACGGAGCTGTGTTTTCCGGTTTGGGGAATTTCAGAATTACGGACATGCAGATTGAAGATTTTAGCATGGGACTCGTAATTACCGCTCCCGATACACGGGCAATGACCACTCCCACACTTACTAACATCAGAGTTCGCAATTCCAGCAATACTCAACGTGAAGAAAGTACCGGCATCTTTTTGGGCCAAGGGGTTCTGGGAAGCCTGAAAGACTCTGTGGTGCAAGAAGCTACCCTTGGCATTATGCTTGCCGATGGGAATAGAACTATCCTGACAGATAATCAGATCTTCAACTGCACCACGGGTTTGCGAGCAGCAGGCAGAGATCCCCTGCCTCTCAGAAAGCAGCTTTTCGTAGTGGAAGACGCCTATCTGGCAACGCATCCCGGCTTGGATTACTGTGCTTTTGATCTCACCGGCACCGGCCCTTGGTCGATAGCTCAGAACACTATTTCCGGATATAACACGGGAGTAAAAGCTACTAATGCAATTGTGGACTTCCACAGTAATATCTTGTGGAGTACCGGACAGGAGCTCACTCCTTTTGTCGATCTATACAGCTATATCCAAAATAGCTACAATGACATATATCGCCCCAGCGGTCTTCATCCCGGGCTTGGTAATATGAACAGCGACCCCATGTTTATGCTGACCACAGACAGAGATTTCAGCCTGACCCGCAACAGTCCTTGTATAGATGCCGGCAATCCTGAGCTGCCTGCGGATATCGATGGCAGCATTTCCGATATGGGATACTTCTGCTATGTTCACCGCGCTTCTGTAGCTCCCAGTGCCCGCTTTGTAACCGTAGGTTCTCAGGTTGATTTTAACAATACTTCCTGGGGACACGATTATTCTGATACACAGACGGAGTGGGATATCGGCGATAACGATAGCATCGAAAGCACAAACCGGAATTTCAGTCACACCTTTAACAGCCCTGGCGTGTATGATCTGCGCATGCGTATGCAAAGTGGCAGTTTGATTGATGAGAAAGTGTATACAGGCATGATCGTGGTGAGCAGTAATCAACTTCTGCCCCCTCAAAATCCTGCTCTGCAAAGAAACGGAAGTGACATAGTGTTTACCTGGGAGGCCGTGACTCAGACTGTTGATGGCACCCTGTACAATGTTCCCTTTTACCTTGTCTATAAAGCGGACAGCCCTGATGGATTCTATCACTACACCGGGGTTAGCGATAGTCCTGAAACCTCTTTTATTGATCAAGACGCAGCCCTTGTCGATAAAGCCTTTTATCTGGTAATTGGCTTTACGGGAACGAGAACCGAAATGCTGAACTTCATCGAAACAACCCCGCGGATTTTAAGAACGGGAGCAAGACAATAAGAACCGGAATAGTCCCCAATCTGGTCTTGTCTCTACTAGATTTAGAGAGTGGCTCTCTGCCCTTAAGCCAAGAGTTTTCGGGAGCCATTCTCTTTCTGGATGTAGCTGGGTTCACTAAGATTACAGAGTTTGCTCATGCCAAAGGGCGTTATGGCATTGAAATCATCACCGGCGTGCTCAATCACTACTTTGAGCAGCTGGATCAACTGATATCTCCTGAAGGAGGAGAAATCCTCAAGTATGGCGGGGA
>CAXZAB010000168.1:0-5563 GCA_964293715.1 uncultured bacterium
GTTCTGGATCCGGAGCAGGTGGTCTTTGGGGTGGGAGCTATAGCGCGTTGGGCTGCCTTTATTCCCTTGGCACTGGTGCGTGAATATCGTTCTGTGCCGCTCAGACAGGCTTTGGCTTATACTATGAGCAGGATTTTTGGCTGGCGTATCAGAGTAGGAAAACGGGATTAGGGCTGACGCAAGAGCCTCACGCAGATTTCGTAACGCTGTCTTCAGACGGCCGTCGCATCAGCTTTAGCTGGTGCGTGTAGTAAACCAAAAAATAGTCACACGGATTGGACGGATCACACGGATTAACATGGATAAAGATTATATATCTAATGAATCCGATTGCAGAACTGCTGGATTGGATGCGTCTCGCGTTCAGTTGCTGAATTCGCCTCTTGTAGCCACAATCTCCCCTTCTGCCTGAAGAATCCAGGCAGGGCTTTTAAGCCCTGCGCCACTTATTTATAATAGTATAATATCTGCGGCGCCTCACCGCTGGCTTCGCTGAGGGTGAAGTAGCCCTTGCCCTTTGAATCAAAGCACACCGCTTCTCCCTGCGGCTCCAGGCTATAGGGCAGGCTTTTGCCTTTGCCGGTGAGGGCTTTTACTACGCTGCGCCGCCCGCCTTTCTTATAGCGCCGGATGCCGGGATAATTCTTGACCAGAATGTACCTGCCATCTGGGCTGATATCTGCGGCAGTTACCCAGCTCATATTCATGGTGCCCAGCTTTTTAGCTGTATTCACTTCAATAGTGGACTGTGGATAAGATACCTGATAGATGCCCACGCGTTCTTCACGTTTACTGATGATATAAATATCCCCGGTCCCGGGTTCAATAAATAGCGCTTCTGCGTCCCGGGGTCCATCTTCATAGGCTATGGTATAAGTTTGCACATCACTGACATGATAGATGGAATCTGCTTTGGTGATAGTGGGCTCAAGGGCTCTATAAACCTTTACGGAAGGATGTCTGGAACCGTTGTCTCCGATTTCGCCAATGTAGATATAGGCTTTGCCATCCTCCGGATCGATGGCGGTGGCAATGTCTTCCCAATCCCGGTTCTTTGCGCCTTCGATCACGATTTCAGCCAGAAATCTGCCTTGGGTATCCAGAGCAAAGACAGAAGGCTCGCCACCGGAATCATTGTGCGTATAGAGCAGATCTTTATTGATGATGCTGTGGGCGATGCCGGAAGCTTCAGGGATTCTGTCGGTATCAAGGGTATAGGTCCGGGGCGTTTTCATCCCCAGGAGAGCGGCAATCACGAGCAGGATAAGTACTGCGACGATGGCAATCCGTTTGCGCATTTGAGACTCCTTATTTTTCATATACAAGCTGCGAAAAGCCGGTGAGTCTGTGGAGCAGGCTGCCTTTTTTGCTTTCCGATCCCAAAGATAGATCGCTTACCACAGTGCGGTTTACGGCTATCACCTGATCTTCTTCCAGACCTTCAGCAGGGGGGATTCGTATTCCCCAAATTGCTTGCAAAGTATAGCTTTTGCCATCCACAGAGCCCAAATATATCATAATATGTCCCGGGAATCTCAGCATAGTAGCCGCTGGGATGGCGTTTTGGGCGAGAATATCTTCTTTTTGGGCAGGCGTTTCATCTTTATCAAAGTCATATTTCGTGGTGCCGGCGCTGTATTGCGCAGCGCCATTACGGGGAAGATAGATGCCAAAGCATTGATACAATTGCTTGAGCAGGCCGGAGCAGTCATATTCCGCATTGAGATCTCCCCAACCGTAGGGGGCATTTTGTGCGCCCAGCCCAAGTTCATAGACGTTTCGGGCGGTATAGGGAAGATATCCCCGGTGGGCGTCTCGTTTTGAGATAAAAACGGTCTTGCCTTCAGCTCCCGGCAGCCGGGCCTCATAGCAATCCATAGTTTCAGAAACCAGAGGCAGCCGGTTGCCCATCCGGATCAGTCCCCAGAAACTCCTGCGGTCTGCATCCAGATAAAGATCGCTCTTGTCGCTGGTCGTGACAATGAAATCTAAGCTTTGTTGATAAAGTAGCCAGCTCTCCCAATCCATTAGCGCGATGTCTTCTTTCAAAAACCAGCCCATGGAGGCACGACCGTTGGCAAAATACCATTTCCCGTCCTTGGATTCATGCCTGATGATTAGCGGTTCACCGATGTCGTAGCCGCTGTTTTGCAGATAGTCGAACTCATTGTCCAGGAAGCTTTTGCTGATGATTTCTGCGTATGGCGCCAGGCGTTGATTGCTAAAGCGGATGGGGAAGCCAAAACGGGAGGCAGTGCGGGGTTCTATGGCATCTTTATTGAGCCGGCTTTCCAAATTCCGCCAAAAGCTCTGCTCAAGTTTGTTGCCTTGGGCATCGTATTTGCCGTTATTACGGATAATGGTAAAGCATTCGTCGATGGACTTGCGCACACTCTTTTCACTGAAATAAAGCGGCTGTTCAGCCAGCTGTGAGACTCCGCCTTTACGCACAATTTGAGTGTTAAAAGCTTTGATGGCAGCGGCATCCATCATGATGCTGTCTGGGCTGGCATGCCTGGAGATCCAGAATCCCGGCCGCCTCATTTTAATAGGCACCAAAGGGGGATTCTCTGAAAAGGCCAGAAACTGCGGAGCCTTTTCTGCCAGCAGAAGACCAAGGCTAAAGCAAAAAACTATCAGCCAAAATAACTTAGCTCTATTCATCCGGATTCCGCTCCTTATTCTACGATGAGATCCAGCACCGGCAGCATCTCATCCAGAAAATCTGCATAGCGATCCTCCAGAATGGCTGTCCGGGCCATACTCATCAATTCCTGATAAAAGTGCAGGCTGTGAATGGTGGCCAGGCGCATGCCCAGGATCTCGTTCATGGAGATCAGATGCCGGATGTAGGCCCGGCTGAAATGCGTGCAGGCGTAGCAGCTGCATTCTGGATCTATAGGAGTAAAATCCTCTTTATAACGGGCGGCCTTGATGATCATCTTGCCATGCCGGGTAAAGATGGAGCCGTTGCGGGCATTGCGGGTAGGCATCACGCAGTCAAACATATCCACCCCGCGGGCGACGTTGTTCAGAAGGTCGCTGGGTGTGCCCACTCCCATCAGATAACGGGGCTTGTCTTGGGGCAGGATGTCATTCAGAAAGTCTGTGATGCGAAACATATCCGCCTTTTCTTCGCCTACGGCCAGTCCGCCGATAGAGTAACCGGGGAAATCCATATCCATCAGGGCTAACGCAGATTTCTCTCTGAGATCGGGGTAAATACCACCTTGCACGATGCCAAACAGAGCCTGATTATCGTGGTTTTTGAAAGCGCGCAGGCCCTGCTCCGCCCATCTTAAGGTAGTTCTCAGAGACTTCTCCACATATTCTCTGGGAGCGGGATAAGGCGGGCATTCATCAAAGCTCATGATGATATCTGCACCCAAAGCTTCCTGGACTGCAATCACAGATTCCGGAGTAAAATAGTGCAGCGAACCATCTATATGCGAGCGGAATCTCACTCCATCGGGAGTAATCTTGCGCAGAGCGGCCAGGCTCATCACCTGAAATCCGCCACTATCGGTAAGCATGGGCAGGGGCCAATTGATGAACTTATGCAGTCCGCCGGCTCTTCGGATGAGCTCATGCCCGGGCCTCATATAAAGGTGATAGGTATTGCCCAGGATGATCTGGGCATCAGTCTGTATCAGCTCCGCAGGGCTCATGGCTTTGACTGTGCCCAAAGTGCCCACCGGCATAAAGACCGGCGTGAGGATATCTCCGTGATTCGTGCTGATCTTTCCAGCGCGGGCTTTGCCACTGCGGCCATTGAGTTCAAAACTAAATGCCATTTTACCTCGTGTACATAAAGCGATAGACCAGTTTGCTGATATCGGAATAAAAGGCCATGATCATGAGGCCAAAGAGCAGTACCAAGCCAATCCTCTGCAAGAAAGCCTGCACCGGGATTGGGACGGGGCGGCCTGCGATCCCTTCAATGATGGCAAACATAATGTGCCCGCCATCCAGGATCGGGATCGGCAAGAGGTTCATAATCATCAGGATCAGGCTGATCGAACCAAAGAACAGAATCAGGGTGCTGGCGCCTTTTTTGCCCATTTCTGAAGATATTGAGGCCATCAAAACCGGCCCGCCAATATTGTTCTTGAGCTGGGAGGGACGTTTGACCAGCATATACAGGCCCTTGTAATTCATCCCAATAAAGTTCACAGTAGTGAGTGCACCCATCCGCACAGCATCCAGGGGCTTATGCACCATGGTTTGAGTGATGGGCAGGTATTGGCTGATGCCTATCATTTTGCCTTGATCGGAGGCGATATTTTCTTCAAGATTGATCTCGCGGCTGAAGATTTCATCATCCCGCTTGAGCAAGAGATGCACCTTGCCCTGAGGACTGTTGATGATACGCGTACGCATATCATACCAATCATTTACCGGCAGGTTATCCACTTCCAAGACGATATCTCCCGTTTTGAGACCGGCCCGCCAGGCTGGCATTCCGGAAAAGACATCACCGATGCGGGTGGAGACTTTTGGCATCAGGCTGCGCATCAGGGAATCCTTCTGGGCAGGGTTCAGATGCAGGCTCAGAACTTCATCTCCCCGCTGATAGCTTACGGTAGCATCTTTCGCTTCATACATGGAGATCAAAAACTGATTGAAGCCGGCTGTTTCTTTCCCGTTCACTGCCATCAGCGAATCTCCCGGCATAAAATGCTCGGTCCAGACGCCTTCTGCAGAAAAGATTACCGGAGACAGATCTTCCATCTTTTGCGGCAGCATCAAAGCGATGATAAAGAGCAGCAGCCCCAGGATCAGATTGGCAAAGGGTCCGCTAAAGGCGATGATTGCGCGTTTCCACCAGGCTTTTTTACTGAAAAGTTCATCGGGATCGACATCGCTAAAAGAATCATCTTCCGGATCCTCACCTTTCATCTTTACATAACCGCCCAGAGGAATCCAGGATATGCGGTATTTGATTCCTTTTTTCTCGAATTCGACGATGGGCGCTCCAAAACCGATGGAGAACTTTTCAATTCCCACCCCAAAAGCTCTGGCCACCAGAAAGTGACCCAATTCATGGATCGTGATCATCACCCCGAGGGCAAAGACCATAAGAATAAGAGAGATCACTCAGCCTGCTTTTTGCTTAAAGTAATGGCGATATAGGAAGCCACATCGGTGGAGTAGGTTCCGGTGCCAAAACCGGCATCATAACCCAATTCTATGGCCAATTCATGCGAAATCCGGGGTCCTCCGCAGATGAAGAGCATCCTGTCTCTGAGTCCTTCAGCTTCGGCGAGTTCGATGAGACGGGTGAGATTTTGGATATGGATGTTTTTTTGCGTAACGACCTGTGAGACCAGGATCACGTCTGCATCCAGCTCGCGCGCCTTGGCCAAGAGATCTTCAGAAGGCACCTGCGCGCCCATATTCACGGCGTTGAAGCTTTGATAGCGCTCCAGTCCGAAGCGGGCGTTGTAGCCCTTCATATTCATAATGGCATCGATGCCCACAGTGTGCGCATCACTTTCTATACAAGCGCCCACCACCGTGATTTCACGGCCAAGATGTTCTGCCACATACTGATCGGTCTCCT
>CAXZAB010000169.1:0-5547 GCA_964293715.1 uncultured bacterium
GGAAGTATGCGAAGGGGGGCATTGTCAGCCGGAATCTGCTTGTAGGCTTCCATAGTGTCGTGATCGGTGATGGAAATTAAATCCAGACCGATAGCCTTGGCTTGCTTTACCAATTGAGCAGGTGAAAGCGAGCCATCGGAAGCGCGTGTGTGCAGATGCAGGTTGATACGCCTGATGTCATTTATTTCTTTTACTATCATAATAATATTATTCATTGACTAAAATGCAGACTCGTCAAAATCGTCAATAGATATTTTAGTGGAGGAGCCAATGCAATATGACCCAATCAAAGATCGCCTTTCCGAGAAGATCAAGCTATTTCCCGCTTTGCGGCGTTTATTTTACTGGGCTCTTGATTTACTGCTCTTGCGTCAGCGCTATGTTAAAGCTGAGATAAAGCACTATTTTCGTGATGGCATGCGGTTTTACGATGCCGGAGCAGGCTTTTGTCAGTATAGTGATTTTGTGTTGAAGAACTATCTTAATTCCAGAGTTTTTGCCACAGATCTCAAGACCGATTATCTGAGGCAATACGGTTTTACAACCGGCCCCCGCTTCAGCTATATGAGCGCAGATTTACAGGAATTTCGTCCCAAACATCAGTATGACATGGCTATAGCCATCGATATTCTGGAGCATATTGAGGATGATGTGGCGGCAATCAAGAATATCCACTCTGCCTTGTCGCTCCAGGGCATCTTTATTATCTCTACGCCCAGCGATTCAGATCCTGCGGCAAAATTCACCGCAGAACATGTGCGCCCCGGATATGACAAAGCTGAGCTGGAAACAAAACTCAAGGAAAGCGGATTTGAGATTCTCTCTTCTATATACAGCTATGGTTTCCTTGGCGCTCTGAGCTGGAGAATGATGATAAAATATCCCCTTACGCTGTGGGGAAAAAGCAAGCTCTGGGCTCCTGCCATCGTCCTTTGGTATCTTATACTTATGCCCTTCTTCCAGCTCTTGATGAGTATGGATATGCGCATGACAAACAGCTCTGGCACCGGCATCATCATCGTAGCGCGCAAAAAGTGATTGACAGAAAGAATGGAATTAATTTTATGAGTAGCATTCAGTTATAGATTAGGGAGGATATGTGAACAAAAAACGCCCGGTTGGCCGGAAGAATACAAAGGACAAGCTCTTGGAAAAGGCAACTCAGGTCTTTGCCCAAAGGGGATCGCAACAGACTACCATCGCTGATATCGCCAAGGCTGCAAATATAGCGCAGGGAACTATTTACCTATATTTTGAGAGTAAGGATGAGCTGCTGGGTGAGTGCATACAAAAGATTATCAATCCTGAGATTGAGATCATTATCGATGCCACCAAAGGCATTGAAGACCCCATGGACAGGCTCTATGAGTTCTTTGTCCAGCATGTCAAACTCGTACAAAAGAAGCCCTACGTTGCACGCTTTCTCACCGTAGAAGCACGTCTCAATGAAGAGTTTTATACAGCCTGGCCAGATTACAACCCCTTAAACAGATATCTTAATTGGGTGGAGAATATCGCTGAAAAAGCCATCCGGGAAAAACGCATCCGCCCCCTGGACACCAAAGCCTTTGCCCTGCTCATCGTGGGTGTAATGGATCTGGCCCTGGCACAGTGGCTCGCGCAACCTGATACTTTGGATATCGCAAAAGTGGCTGAGAGCGTGCGCAATATCATCCGGCATGGCACCCTTCACTCTGCTGAATAAAGATGATGCGTAACTGGCTGCTGCTTTCGCTAATTTGCCTTGTCACATCTGTATATGCTATAAAGCTCCCGCTATATGCACAATGGCAGTCTTTGCATAGCGCTTACTACGACGAAGCTCAGACAAATAAAGAGCTGAGCTGGGATGAACTCTATCGGGCAGAGTTTGGCCTCAAAAATGTCTCCTATAAAGATTCCAGGTTTAGTATGGCTTTGGATACCGAGCAGTTTTTTGATGAAAGTCATTTGCGTCTAAAAAGCATATACTTTGCTGTGAACAAGGATCATTGGGTCTTGGCAGCAGGGAGCAAAGAACACGGCTTTGGCATGGGCTCTGACTCGGTGTTTGACACGCAATTTAGCATGGACAGTTACCCGGTTCTGGCCCGCGGTTTTGTCCCCTGCCATTACCAAAATATGCGACTCAATTCTCTGGAGTTAGAATATTGGGAAGATAGCTGGATGGCAAGCCTCAATCTCGGGGGCAATGTGCACAATCAAGCCACGGCGATGATCAATATCTCGAAATTTGCAGGGCCTGGGGATTACCTCTTGGAATTCCATCAGGAATTTCGCGCCATGGACAATCACTGGCGCACTCCGGTCTTCATTAGTGCTATCAACGCAAATTATAACCCGGAGTACAAAAGGCTCTGGTTTGGTAATAGCCTGGCAGTTTCTGTGCTGCCAGAATATGATACTACCAAGGCTCACCATGAGCTTTATCTTCAATCTGAGCTCGCCTGCCAAATTACAGGGAACAGTTATTTTGGCGCTGCGGCCAGGTATCAAAGCAAAGATTACGCACCCAAAGAACTCCAATTCTATCAAATAAGAACCCTACACTACTTCAAAGATTTCGCGCTGATTCCCCTCACCGAGCTTAGCATCACCCAGGGAGAAAGACTCTGGCAACACCGCCTTCTGGGCAAATACCATCTTGCACCTAAAAAAACTATAGGTATCTTTTATGAATATTCGCATTTCGACGCTAAAAATCCGCGGCATACCGTGGGGCTTGAGCTTGATTTTACTGTGGATTATTCTGCTACTTCCGGGCTGTAAGTTTTTTAGCGCCACAGAAAGCAAGGCTCCCATCATAGTCTTTACCTTCGATGACGAGCACCTTAGCATCTATGAGAGCGCTTTCCCTATTATGAACGAATTTGGCTATCGGGGAACGAACTTTGTAAATACCAATACCGTCAATTTAGATTTTCCACTGCGGATGAATTGGGCACAAATCACTGAGTTGGAGCTCGAATATGGCTGGGAAACCGGAGGTCACACTCTGAATCATGAAGTCCTGAATCAGCTTGATCTGGATGTAGCCATCGCCAATATCAAGCAAGATAAACAGAATCTTAGTGATCATGGGCTTTTCCCCCGCTCTTTTGCCCTACCAAGGGGTCAATGTCCTATCCAACTTTATGCCATGCTTACCGAGCTCTATCAAAATATCAGAGGCAGCTCGGACTTTGCCATGCATCATCCGCTCAATCGCAAGGCTCTGGGCTATCTGGCCTACCAACAGGGCTGGTCTTCGGATATCGTCAAACGCCGCATCCAAAGAGGCATAGCAAATCAAGAAGCTCTGATCATCATAGGTTTTCACCGTTTTGATACCGATAGTGATGAGTACACTGATTCCTGCCCCTCCCCTACCTTTCGCGAGATTTTGCAATACACCCAAGATCTGGGCTTGAAAGTACTCCCTTTAGCTGAAGCCGTATCCCAATAAAAGACAAATAAAAGAAAGTCGCCATTACTGACGACTTTTTCAAATTCAGAGTTAAACTACTCTTTCAGTTAAAACTCCACCTTAGGTGCGGTTTGAGCCTGAGCATCTGCGGCAAAGAACTGGAAGGCTTTAGCGCCAATCATCTTGGCTATTATATTATTGGGGAAGACCACGATCATCTGGTTGAAGACCTTGGTAGCGTCGTTATAGCGCATTCTTTCGGTGCGAATCCGATTTTCCACGCCTTCAAGCTGAGCCTGCAATTGCAGGAAGTTTTGATTGGCTTTGATGTCAGGATATTGTTCCACCACTACCATCAAGCGGCTAAGAGCGTTTGAGAGCCCGGCTTGGTTGGCCTGAAACTGTTGAAAAGCGGCAGGATCGGTAAGGGCTTCGGGAGGCATATTTACCTGACCACCCATCTGTGCACGAGCCTGTGTGACTGCAGTTAAGGTTTCGCGTTCAAAATCAGCGGCACCTTTTACGGTTGCGACCAGATTGGGTACCAAGTCATAGCGTGTTTGATACACGTTTTCCACCTGGGCCCAAGCGGTTTCCACACTGACCTTTTCTTTTTGTATCTTGTTATATCGGCCGATGAACCATCCAGCCATAACTATGATGATTAACCCTATAACGAGTATTGCCATTAGTCCTTTTTTCATAATCGATTTATCTCCATTGATCTATTTTGACACAATTTGGGTGAGAGCCCAAAACTGTCCAGCAATATTTATTTATTTACCGCTTTACGTAGCTTTCTTCAAATTTTCAAGGTTCTGCCGAAAGCGTCTGCTTAGGATCCCAGGTCAGCCGTTTGGAGTCTTCAGAGAAATGCAGATAGGGGCGCTCGGACTCACTGGCGTCCACAGTGATTACACCCTCATCAAGGCTCAAATACATATTTACAGCCTTCAGGGTGTCAATTATCACCGAGACTTCTACTTGCAGTTCCACGAAATAGCCTTTCAGCTCTTGCCTGATACTCAGCACATTAGAGCTTTGCTCCCTTTTCAAGCGGGCTCGTGAACCGGGGAAGCCGAAGGCGTAAACCTCACTTGAAACCTGTAGGGAATCGGCAAAGGAGATCTGCACATTGGCTTTGCGCAGATCCAGACGCAATTCATAATTGCCATCTTCCAAAGGGACCAGTGCTTGTTTGGCAGTATAGGGAGTACCCAGGCTTATGCCCAGGATCACAGCTATGAGAGCGATGATGATGATCAACCATTGCCAGCTCTTGAGTTTATTAGCCTTTAGTTTCTTGGCATAAAAGGGACTAATGTCCAGCTTCATCACCCGCCAGAGTGCCCAGGAGCTCAAGTAAACGAAGCCGCCGGCAAAGATGATATCGCTCAAGAAATGCCCCCCCTGCATCATCCTGACCCAGCCGATTAACGACCCATAAGCGCTAGCGAATAAAGTAAGTAAGAGATAATGTCCCCTTTTTCTATAGGCAAAGAGCAAAGCCAAGGCATAGAAATAGAATCCCATGCTCGCATGACCGGAGGGGAAGGATTTACCCGGAGAGGAGGGATCGATCGTAAGCGGTGCTTCGTAGTTGTAGCGTCCACCATAGATCTCTAATTCGCGGGGACGCGGCCGGCCCCAATTGTCTTTGAACACGGAATTTACGATGATTCCCGGGCCGATGACCAAAGCCAGGACCAGAAACAGTGCCATTTTGCGATAAATGATCAGGCCGGAACGTTTGTAAAAACTGCGGGCATAGAGCAGCAAGGCTCCCACGGCTGTGATGAGGGCAGGTAGATTGCTATAGCGATAAATTAATTTTACCCACCAACGCGCACCCATGTGCCAGCCATCCCTGTAGTAATAGTTCTGAATCCAGAGATCCACATCAAATCGATTGAAGATAATAGCGGTAAGGGTCAATAAGGAAAGTGGGATCCAGAAATGTAATGAATACACAAAAAGACGCCCCTTTTGGGGCGCCTTTTCTCTATTTTCTTGTATCATTATTCTTGAGTTTTAGGTTCTTCTTCGTCTGCTACCGGGAGTTCTTCTGCCTTTTCTGCAGTCTCGGCAGTCGCGGCAGGAAGTTCTTCCTGTTTTTCTTCTACAATCTCTGTAGTGACTTC
>CAXZAB010000170.1:0-5541 GCA_964293715.1 uncultured bacterium
TTTTCTATATGGGCAAGACCGGTTATTATGGAAACACTGGTCTGGATTGTAGGATGTTGCCAGACCTTTGGATCATGGCCTGGGTCTTGCCCCTTTGTCGTCGTAGAGATGACGTGGAGATAGCAGGAATAAATCCTCTTATCTCCACGTCACCTCTATGGTAGCCTATGCAGGAAGACCACTTGAGCTCACAGGCTGGGGAGGCTGAATATGAAAAACAAAATAAGGCTTTCGAAAAGCAGGAGAAAAAGCCGGATTCGGGCTTTCTCTTGACAAAATATCGCTTTTTCCATGCCATGCATTCATAGATAAAATATAAATAGGATATAGATAAATGGCCTTTGAACGAGAACTACAGATCATCAGTAAAAACGTGGAAGAGATCATTCCACTGGACGAATTGAAAGCCAAATTGGCAAGCAGCGCAAAAACGGGTAAGCCTCTTAGGATCAAGTATGGCATAGATCCCACCGGCTTTGATGTCCATATCGGACACCTGGTACCCATCCGTAAAATGCGTGAATTTCAGGACCTCGGCCACACCGGCGTGATTATCATTGGGGATTTTACCGCTCAGATCGGAGACCCCACCGGACGCGACGAATCCCGCCCCCCGCTCAGCCATCAGCAGATCATCAGCAATAGCGAAAAGTATATGGAACAGCTGTTTACCATCCTCAAGCCGGAGCAGACCGAAGTTCGTTATCAGACCGAGTGGTTCTCAAAAATGAGCATGGAAGATGTGCTGAAGCTTTTGGGGAAATTTACCCTGGCTCAGTTTATGGCCCACGATTCCTTCCGTAACCGTTATGAACAGGGGCTTTCTCTGGGTATGCATGAGCTGATGTATCCGCTTTTGCAGGCTTATGATTCCGTAGCTATCCACAGCGACATCGAGCTAGGCGCCACCGAACAGAAGTTCAATATCCTTTGCGGCAGAGATCTGCAACGTTACTTTGAGATGCCGCAGCAGGTTGCGGTGCTTTCTCCCATCCTTTTGGGTACAGATGGTGTAAACAAAATGGGCAAGAGCCTGAATAACTATATCGCCGTTTTTGATACCCCTGCCGATAAATTTGGCAAAGTGATGAGCATCCCGGATAATCTGATTATGAATTACTACAGCTATGCCACCACCTGTGATGCGGATCATTTGGCACGGGTGAAAAGCGAACTTGAAAGCGGCACAAATCCCATGATCCTGAAAAAAGCTCTGGCGCGCGAGATCGTAAAGCTCTATCACGGTGAGGAAGAGGCCGAAAAAGCGCAAGCAGGATTTGAAACTCTTTTTTCCAAAAGAGAGATCCCCCAGGAAATCCCGGAATATGTCGTGAATGAAAATGAGATCAAAATCGTACAACTTTTGGTGCAGAGCGGACTGTGCTCCTCAAATGGTGAAGCCAAGCGCTTGATCAAAGGTGGGGGAGTGAGCCTGGATGGGGAAAAGGTCATTGATTTTGATGCCAGCATCGCCGCCACAGAGGGTTCAGTGCTTCGCGCCGGCAAACGTAAATTTATAAAGATAACGAAATTATGAATATCAGCCCTCAACTTATCAAGACTTTTAGCACCGTTTGCATAGTGGGAATGGTCATTTACAGCATCATCATCCACGAGGTGAGCCACGCTTTTGCGGCCTATGCCCTGGGCGATGATTCTGCCAAAAGGGCCGGACGCCTGAGTTTTAATCCCAAGAAACACATTGATATCTTTGGCACGATTATTTTGCCGCTGCTCTTATGGTTCAGCGCCGGATTCATCTTTGGCTATGCCAAGCCTGTGCCTTTCAATCCTTACAACTTTAAAAATCTGAAGCGGGATTCCGGGCTCACAGCCCTGGCCGGCCCCGCCTCCAATGTCTTGATCGCGATCGTGCTGAGTGTGCTTTTCCATCTGCTGAGCCCATTTTTCCTGGTGCAGTATATCTTAAGGTATGTCATCTTTTTGAATCTGCTCTTGGCTTTTTTCAACCTGATCCCGGTGCCGCCCTTGGATGGCTCCAAGGTCTTGGGTATGTTTCTGACCGACGAAGCTTATTTTAAATGGACCGCCCAGGAACGCAAGGGTATGATCTACCTCTTTGCGATCATCATTATCACCAACCTCTTAGGTATAAACCTGATCGGCAAATTCATCCTGCCCCCTGTGGCATTTGTAATGAGACTGCTGGGAGTTCCTCTTTAGATCAAGGGTCATTTTCCTGTCTTGCCGCGCTATGAGAACAGGCAGAATTTAAGTAAGATATAAGTCCCCCAACAGCTAAGTGCCGGACACAAAATTATGCTGGCCGGCGCACTGTGCTAAACATCTCTTTTAATAATAGATTAGGCTGAACCTGATAGAAATATAGCTATAAAAAACGGCCCCCTTCCCCTCAAATAATACCGTATCACAAAATTTAATAATATTCGGAACAGGACTTGCAACACACAGCGTTAAATCAAGATCCAAGCGAGGATAAATAATGAAAAAAATAGCAATTCTATTGCTGGTGAGCTCGTTTTGTGGGCTCATTTTTGCCGCGGGAGTTTCCAGTGCTCCTGCTTCTTATAGGTCTGCCTTTGAATTTCAAGCGCAGGATCAGAGTGGGATGGATATTTCATTTACTCTGCCTTCCTTTGAAATTAATAAAGAATCATCAAGCGGACAAACTTTTCATAGAATAACACTACCTGATGCCGGCACTCTGATGCAGAATGGGATGCCGGAATTACCCGTCATCACCACCTGTATCGCTATACCACATCAGGGCTCAGTGTCCATTGAAGTACAAAATTCGCAGCATAGCATTCTCAGCCAGTATAATGCCTATCCGCTGCAAGCTGACAACGGACTTGACAGTCCCAAGGTTTTTGTGCAAAATACGGATTTTTACAGCAGCGGCAGCAGCTACCCCAACTCTGTGGTGGAATGCAGCGAGCCTATGATCTTGCGCGATTTCAGGATTGTCACCATCCAGGTCAATCCCTTTAGCTATGATGCAAATTTGGGTGAACTCACCGTATATGATAATATTCAATTACGGGTAAACTTTACCGGTGAAACAGGCGTTAATGAACTGCCAGCGCCGGTGCAGTACGTATCTCCCAGCTTTGATAAAATCTATAATGCCATGATTCAAAACTATGCTGACTATCGCGATATCATGGTTCCCAATACTCCTCCCCGCTACCTGATCATTCATGGCAACACCACCGATGTCAATTTCCATAATGCCATGGATAATTTTGCGCATTGGAAACGTCAGAAAGGCGCGGATGTGGATGTCTTCAGCACTGCCTCGAATCAGGCGGGTTCTTCCAACTCCAGCATTCAGACCTTTATCCGCAGTCGCTACAACAATCTTGCCACGCGTCCGGACTTTGTGATTTTGGTGGGCGATGTCTCTGGCAGCTTCAGTATTCCAGCTTTTAACCATTCCGGAGACACAGATTTTCCTTATTCCCATATGAATACCGGTGATATCCTGGGCGACGTCTTTCTGGGTCGCATCTCTGCGGAAAACATCAGTCAATTGCTGGTGATGCTCCAGAAGATTTATGTCTATGAAAGAGATATCGATGTTTCCACTGCAGATTGGCTGGACCGGATGCTTCTGATAGGAGATACCTCTCCTTCCGGCATTTCCTGTCAGTATATCAGCAAGTACATCAAAGAGATGGCTTTGGAAATAAATCCTGATTACACTTTTACAGAGCGCTATGGTCCCGATTTTCCGAGCTTTTCATCCACCATCAATACTGCCATCAACCAGGGCGTGGGCTTTTACAGTTTCCGTGGTTATATAGATTACAGCCCGCCCAGTGAATCCGCACTTTTCAACGGGTACAAGCTCTTGCATGCGATCAATCTCACTTGTGGCACCAATAACTACGCCTCCGGTACCTCAGAAATGGAGCAATTTGTACGCTATGGCACTCTGGCAGCTCCCAAAGGCGCCGTCACTGGAATCGGGATGAGTACCTCCAGCACGAGTACCACGTTTAATAACGTTCTGCACGGTGGCATCTTTGAAGGCATTTTTGTGCACGAAATGCGCACCATGGGCGAAGCAATTATGCGGGGCAGACTGTATACACATGATGTGTTTGGCGTCTCAGCTCCCAGTAGTGTGGCCAATTTTACGCACTGGTGCAACTTGATGGGAGACCCCACTATGGAAGTCTTTACCGGTATTCCCGGCAGCTTCCAGATAGTAACCGGTGCTGACGTTCCTCTGGGAATGACCCTTCTGGATGTGGCAGTCACCGATGCCGGTGACCTTCCCGTAGAAGGCGTCTCAGTGGTGCTGTCTCTGGGCACGGATATCCTCAGCCGCGGCTACACCGATGCCGAAGGTAACGTGATCCTTGTCTTACCGGAAATTATGCCTACCGGTGAGGGCACAATCACAATAAGCAGCCACAATTTCAAACCTTTGCAGACTACGATAGACATCGTGGATTTGCCTACTTTGGTGCCCGCTGCGGTTATTATCGATGATGATAACCAAGGTGCCTCAGAAGGCAATAGCAATGGTATCACCACCGCCGGCGAAACCGTGGAGGTCTTTTTTGGTCTCAGGAATACCGGCACGGAGCTCATTTCCGGCATTTCCGGCACTGTGAGTTCAGACAGCCCCTGGATCAGCATTCTTCAGCCTGATCTCGAATATCCCGAAATCATGGGCTCTGGCACAGGCAACAACCTCACTCCGGTCGTAATCCAGGTAGATCATGCCACACCGTATGGTACCATGCTCAGGATGCATTTAAATATTACAGATTCCAATGGCGTAAGCTATGAAGTCTCTGAATTTATCCCCGTGGAAGCTGCTCAGATCATCTTTGTGGAGCTCAGCATCCAGGATGACGACAGTCAAAACGGTACTCTGGATCCAGATGAGACGGCAAATCTCGTGCTCACTCTAAAGAACGTTGGCAGCGCCGAGCTTAACAACATTAACGCCCGCCTTTATACAGAAAATGACCTGCTCTCTGTGGTCGGCAATACCGCATTTGTAGGATATATGCCTTTGAATCAAGCGGTGAGCAGCTCCGAGACCGAGCCCTTCATCCTCTGGCAGCGTCCTCAGACCCTGCCTGGCATGGTAATGCCAATGTATGTGAGGCTGTACAACGATGCGGGTTTCGAGCAGATCGTTCATTTCACCCTTACTGTGGGGCAGGTCTTCCAAAATGATCCCCTGGGCCCTGATAGCTACGGCTACGTGATCTATGACTGGACCGATCTGGCTTATCCCGAAGTGGCGGAATATTCCTGGCTGGAGATAGCTCCACAGGAAGGCGGCTTGGGTACAGCCCTGCCCATTACAGATGTTTACGGCTATGATGAAGGCGATCAGGTAGGAGCTCAGTCCCTCGCCGTGGTGAATCTGCCTTTCCCCTTCCAGTTTTATGGCCGGATGTACGACCAAATCACAGTGTGCTCCAATGGCTTTATCGCGATGGGCGTCACCCAAAACCCTGAATTCAGAAACTTCCGTCTGCCTGGCGCCATGGGGCCCAGCCCCATGGTCGCTCCCTTCTTGGTCGATCTTGC
>CAXZAB010000171.1:0-5493 GCA_964293715.1 uncultured bacterium
AATTTTAAGACAAGTTTAACTCGAACTCACTCGAGGGTTCGAGTGAGTTCGAGTCGAAGCTTAATTGGAAGCAAGTTTATGGCTCAGGCAGGGCAGGGGCTACGCTCCCTCTTAGCTGCTTCGGGCTAAGGGGGGCATAAAAAATTGCCTTTTCCTGATCTTTGCCACTTATAGTCTGGAAGAAAGCTGTATCTATCTGCTCAGATCGATTTTATCATCGATACTTTTGATGAATTCGGTGAGCAGTTTCACGGCGTTCTCCAGATCGCTTAGATTTACAATCTCATTGGGTGAGTGCATATAACGGTTCGGGATGCTGAGCACCACAGTAGCCACGCCGCTTTTTTGGGCATGGATGGCATCGGCATCTGTACCGGTACGGCCGGGGGCGATTTCTAATTGGAGCGGGATTTTTAGCTTTGCCGCCAGATCCTGCAGCTTTTGATTGAGCCCCGGATGCACGGCTGCGCCAAGCGCGAGCACGGGACCTTTGCCCAGGCTCACATCGCCGAATTTACGTTTATCCACTCCGGGGGTATCCGAGGTAAAGGTTACATCCACCGCGATGGCGATATCGGGCTCGATCCTGTAAGAGCTGGTCTGCGAGCCCTTCATAGTGGTCTCTTCACCCACGGAGGCTACCGCGTAGTAATTTGCCACCAGGGGAGTCTTGGCCAGCGCTTTCATCACGGCTGCCGCCACATACACTCCCACTTTGTTATCGGTAGCTTTGCTCACGATCACATCGTCTGAGAGTTCATCAATTTCGCTGTGGAAGGTGATGGGATCACCGATGGATACTTTTTTAAGAGCATCTTTTTTGTCTTTGGCACCGATGTCGATCCAAATATCTTCCATCTTGAGTTTGGGCGTATCCGAGTCCCCGCGGGACATATGCGGAGGATTTTTACCGATGATGCCACGCACCACTTTTCCGGCGTGATGGATATCCAGCCGCAGGCCCGGCAGCAGACTCACGTCAAAGCCGCCCAGGGGTTTTACATACAGATAGCCGTTTTCATCGATGTAATTTATCATGAAACCGACTTCATCGGCATGGCCCACCAGCATCACTTTGATTTCCCCACTGCCCCGTTTGAAGGCGATGAGGTTACCGTTTATATCGCTGGAAATATCATCGCAAGTACCTTTGAGGTAGCTCCGGGTGATTTCCTGCGCCTGGGTTTCAAAGCCCGAGGGTGAGGCCACTTTCAGTAGTTTATACAGGTATTCCTTATTTGCTTTATTCATAAGGACTCCTAACAGTCGTTAGCTTCTTCATCGGCAAAAGGATTCAAGCTTTTCTTGGCCGGCGCCTCTTTATTGGGAACCAGGCAAAGGAATTTGAGGGTTTCTTCGCCGGTATTTTTGAAGGAGTGTCTCATTTTGGGGTCCATATACAGCACATCGTTCTCAGCAAAGGGGATTTCACCGCGATCGGTTTTCACTGCGCCCTTGCCGGAGAGGATATACATCTCGTGTTCCCAATCATGTTCATGAAAGGGAGTGTGCCCACCGGGCTCCACTTCAAACATACGCATCGCAAAATTCGGAGCGCCGTCTTTTTTACCAATCAACCAACGTATCTTGGCGCCTTTGGCACCTTCCACGTCCACATCTTCAAGTTCTACTTCGTCATAATGAATTACTTTCATGGGATTCCTCCTGAGGAATTATTATCGTTTATATAAAGTATAAAGGGCTTTGCCTGATTGTGCCATAAAAAGCTGAATATAAAAAAGGTGAAGCTGGATTGCTTCACCTAAATTGGGATAGGGTCAGAGGAAGGATTTATACGCCTTCAGGCTCAAGAATTTCTTCTGCCTTCTCTTTTACTTCTGTATAGAATTCTTCTAGATCAGATTCTTCTTCACCTTCTTCGCCATTCACGTGGAGGTCAATTTCCACAGAACATTTGGCTACTTCGGGATAAAAATCGTCGATGTATTCACGGATGGTGTTTTCGATGTCATCATGTTTGTCTAGGATTTCTTCGCTGAAACCTACCTTGATGGTGATGTGGCCCAAACCTTGATTGACATTCATCTGCGGGCTTTCACCATAGACATTGGAAAGGAATTCAGGCAGAGATTTGGCGAGTTTTACGATGCCATTAACGCGACGGTAAGCTTTCAGACCGAAATGCGCGGCAACAGCTGTTCCGCCCAATAAGAGCAATACTTTAAAAATCTTTTTCATCATTTAACCTCGTTTATTTATAGATGGATTTGATTTTGCCCCAGCTGCGGCTCTGTACAGATACCGGCTGGTTTACTACCATATCAGTGTTTGATATGGGATTTAGAGAAAATTCTCCAAAACCGAAAGTCACGATTCCGGTGATAGAAGAAAACTGTGTGCCTGGATTCTTGCTGCGTACCGAGCCTTGGTCAAAACTGCCCAGCAGCACAGCGCACATACCGGTACCATCATTTATCATAAGGCGATTATTACTGCGTGTGTGGCCGGCACTGCTCACCGAGAGCACTTTGACATAGACACCTTCATAGGCTTCCGCTTCCACGGCCCGGGTGAGCTGAGCTGTGGTAAGATTTACGGGATGTGGCAGAGGATGATTGCGCTCAATAACACTGAGTGCAGTGATATCTTGCAAGGTGGTCATGCCAAAAGTTTCCTGTACTGTCCCGCTGAGGCGAATACGATCGCCAACTTTCACCTGACTTTGGGGTGAAATCACCAAAAGTCCACTATAAGGCCCGGCCACCGGTTCTGAAATAAAGAACCCGCCGGATTTGTAGCCGATTCCGACTACGATGCCTTCGGTGCTGACTGCTTTGCCAGCAAAACGGGACGGATATGTATTGTCACTACCGGGGAAAGTAGTGTACTGGATTTCGGATATAGAGAGGCCCCAAGCCATGATAAACAGGCTGGCGAACAGTGTAAGTAGCATTATTTTCTTTTTCATACTAAACCTCTTTGTGGCAAGTATCAGCGTGCTGTGAATCCTGTCAAGTAAAATCGGAGCTTGTAAAAGAAATTGTGGAAAGTAGCTTGCGGAGGACAATTTATGGTCGCCAAAACCTTGTCCAATTTTCTTGAGATCGAAAGGGTTATTGTTCATTTTAGTCCAGCAATCAGGAGATCGATTTTGAGAAGGCGTCCCGAAGCGGGACAACGTTGATTCCCATGGCTTTGATCTGAGTGACAAACTTTTGCAGGGCTACAAGTTTGGCTCGGTCGTGACAATGGGTGATGATGATCACAGGCTCTTTTCTGCCTTTGAATTTGCCCAGCTCCTGGATCTTTTTAGCCAGGTTTTTATCACTTACGTCCGGCACGTCCAGGAAGATATCGCGTTTGACTGTGAAAACTTCCTGCTGCTTGGCGGCAGTATATACAGCGCTTTTGGAAGTGGTGGCGCTATCTATAAAGAACAGTCCCTTCTTTTTTAAGTGGCTCAGCACTTTGTTCATAGTCTCCAGATTTCCGGTGGTGGCGCTGCCCATGTGATTGTTTGCGGCGATGGCCATCGGCATTTGTTTGATGAAATCATCCAAAATGGCTTTGATTTGCCCTTCATCCATGTTTTTGCCGATGAATTTTATGCCGGGGCTGATTTTGCTGTTTTCGGCTTCCATAGGGATATGAATGATCACTTCGTGCCCTTTGCGGGTTGCTATGTTGGCGGCGGTTTGGGTGTGCGAAAGATCCGGCAGCACGGCAAACACATATTCGGAGGGGAGATCGCCAAAGTCGTCTAAAAGCTGGCCGGCGCTATTGCCAAAATCATCGATGATGATCACCACATCAGGCATCTCATCGCTTTTGCTCCAGTTGTATTCATAACTTTGCAGCGAGGTGCTTTTGACTTTTGGAGTCTCCTCTGCTGCTTCTTCAGGTTCAGGGGTTTCTTCATAGGTCTGCACTTGTGCAGCCGGGGCTTCAGCTTCAGCTCCGGGCTTGCCTTGGCAGGCAAAAAGTGCGAGCATCATAATAAGGGGGAAAATCAGTTTTTGGAGGTTTGCCATGAGACTACATCCTTTTCTTTTAAATTATACTTGTCAGCGTTGCCGGCCAAAAGCTCGAGCACATATTGGTTCGGGCTGGACGGGAAGATCTCCGCTTCACTGAAGGGAGGTGTGTTTTCCTCGATGTGGACGACTTTGAAATCATGATCTATGAAGACCATATCCAGGCTGAGGTAGGTGTCCTGCATCCAGAAAGAATGATAATCGACACGATCAAAGATAAAGAGCATGCCTTGGTTGTCCTGCATCTTGTCGCGGAATTTCAAGCCGCGCATCAGTTCATCATCTTTTTGTACAATTTCTATGTCAAATTTGGCCTTCAGTTCTCCGGCAGGACTATGGACTTGCAGAATTCCGTCTTTTCTGAAAGTGTATTTGCCGTCTGCAGAATCAGAGTCGCTGCTTTGCTTTTTACAGGCTCCCAGCAGCAAGGCTGTACAGATCAGGGTGATAATAACAAGGCTTTTCTTCATTTGCTGAGCACCATTTTCCTGGTAATATTATGCTGGGGAGTTTGCAGACGATACAGATAAATACCTGTGCTCACCTGCTCTCCTTCTGAGTTTTGACCGCCCCAGGTGAAGGAGTGTTCCCCAGGGGCTAATTTTTTATCAATCAAGGTTTGGATCAACTGACCCTTGAGATTGTAGATCTTTAGAGTAGTAGCGGCGCCTTCGGGCAGATAAAAGGAGATCTGAGTATGGGGATTGAAGGGATTGGGATAGTTTTGCCTAAGGGAGAGGGGCAGAGGTGGGATGCTCTCGTCCTCAGAGGAGGTGGAGCTTACCGGCAAGTCCCTCAAGTGCCCGTTAATCTGGGCGGGAATCACGAATTCAGTGCTGTTGTCAATGAGATCGATACCCAAATAAATGGGGAAAGTTTGGGCTACCATCGCGATTTTTCCGTCGTCACCCGTCGCCATATGGAACAGCTCATCGTTACGTGGGCCATCCATCATCTCAAAGATAACACTATCTATCGCAAAGGGGATATCAAGAAATAGAGATTTCAGCTCGGTGGCAGTTTGTAGATCCAGCGAGAGATGCTGGTCGTCCAGATCTATAGGAAAAGTGACTTCCGGCAGGGTGTATGGCACTAATGTTTGCACAGGGAATCTGAAGTCAGGATTTAAAATGTAGCTTTGGATATGCGCGGCATCCAGGGTGTTGACACCTGAGTCCTGATCCGTATCGGCCGCTATCAACATGGCAGGGGGGAGGCTATGACCCACGGCGTGGTCCAAGACAGCATAGATGTCCCGGGAATTGATGACTTTATCGCCATTGACATCGCCATATAGGGGCTGGGTGCTGTCCCATCCAGAAACTACCACATCGTCGATATAGATGCCATCGGCAGTTTGATATTGATCCGATCTGAGGCGGAAACGCAGATGCAGATTGCCTCCGCTATAGGCATCCAAAGGGAGCACCTGCTGGAGATATTCATTCTGATGGCCGGTAAAGCTGGTGAGCTGAGTCCAGTTGCTGCCGTTTGCAGA
>CAXZAB010000172.1:0-5487 GCA_964293715.1 uncultured bacterium
ATCTAAAATCCTGTCTTACCAGGGCTCAAGCTACCAAAAAGTCCTTCTGCTTCAGGCTATTAAACTGCCCGACCCCGAGACTCTAAACCCCCAAAACCTCCTTTAATCCAACAAGTCCGCCCAATCCGCCCGATCAGCGTTCTATTAGAAAACAAAAAATACTTGGGAAAAAACCTTGACAGTCAAGATCATATGCGTGATTCTGACATCATGCTCCAAACAGTGGTATGCAAGTTGATATGAAGCAAGTTACTTTTTCTTTTTTCCAGGGAGGTTAAGATGAAAAAGCTGATATTTGTGACGATACTATTAATAGCTATTTTACCAGTAGTGGCAAACCTGGCCTTTGATGAACCGGTGTCGCTGTATGATTTTGAGAACTATGAACTCAGCCCTCAAAGCAAAATATGTCCCAATGGAAATCAGGTCTTGCTGTTTTTGCAAAGCAAGCAGGGAATCAGGAACACCTATATGCAAATCTATTCCCCGGAAAATCAGGCCTTGTGGGCAGAGCCGGTTTTGATCGGACACCGTTGGATCTCTGATTTTTGCTTGGTGGTGAATCCTGACAATAGCATTGCTGTGAGCGGATCCATTCCCGGTGGTACATACATAGATATCCTGAATACCTATGACCAAACGGGCAATCTGATCCCAGAGCGCTCAAACATCACAGTGTATTATAGCTACAACCGGCCAGCAAGTTCACGCAGCCTGATTAGCGACGGTCTGGGCGGTTTGCATTTCAGCGCCAAGGGCTCTTCCCAAGGGTATTTTTACCAGCACATAGATGCTTTGGGAAATCTTGCCCATCCTGTGCAGGGGCTACTGATCCCTGGAGCTCGCGATTTTTCCTATCAGATGATCGCCACAGAAGATCATGGAGCACTACTCTCGATACCCACAATAATAGATAACCGTGTAAATTTCAAATTTGTCAAAATCTCGCCTGACCATCAGATAGATGGGGAATTCGTCATTTCAAATATTGAGGATTTTCCGAGGCAAATAACCCTCATTAGTAAAGATCTAAATTCGTTTTATATAGTTTGGGAAACCAACTCATATGCTATATTGGCAAATAAAGTAAACTATTCAGGAGAGTGTTTGTGGGCGCAGGATTGGACCCCCAGTTCAAATCTTGCCAAATACTCTGATACCATCTTGGTAAATAGTGAGGGAGAGCTGATAGTTTATTATTATGTCGTGGCCGGGGATCACTATCCATACTCTTATATATCCCATTTTGATGTGATCAATTCCTCTGGCAGCATGATCCACAGCCAACTCACATATCCGCCACAGCCCTATATGGACTATAGCTCTTACCACCTATATCCGGTGGCAGATAATGCCGGCGGGTGGTTTTTGGCCTGCGTCAGCGAAGATCTGACTGTAAGCCCTCAAAATTATGTACAGCATTTCACACACGACTATACATCCTGGCCCAACGTCGTGCTTTTGGCAGACAACGCTATGTATTCTGGGCTGAATACCTTGAGCGCCCAGCTTCAGGGGGATGATCTGCAGCTTTTGTATCAAAATAATCAGGATAATCAAAGCAGCATTTATTCTCAGATCATCGATAGCCAGGCCAATCTCAGCTATCCCCAGCCAGGTTTTGGTCTGCAAATGGGCGCGCAGGACAATGCTTTCGGCATGAAATCCATTGCTTTGCAGGGTGGCGCTTGTCTTTCGCTGTGGCGACAGGGAGCAAATCAGACTAATCATGTACATAAGCTGATGTACAATATCATTAGTCCCAGAGGCAATAGCCTGTTTCCTGCCGCTCAATGCCTCCTGGAAAATGCAGCCCATGTTTCGAATTATGAGGCTTTTCCAGTCGGGGATTCACAAATGCTGATCGTGTGGACTACACTATATAGCGCTTCTTATACATCCCGGGCTCAGCTGCTGGATCTATCCGGAAATCCTGCTTGGGAGCCGGAAGGCAGGCTGCTGTACTCAGGTCTTGGGCAGCCTTTCTTTTCCACGGAAAATGAGGTCTTGTATATGGCGCGCTCCATCAATACTGAAGTCCGTCTCCATCGCTTTGTAAACGGAATTGCGTCCTGGCAGCCAGAAGGGATCCTGGCGGCAGCGCAAAATCCTGGCTACTTGGGCAGTTCTCTAAGAGTAGAAGCCTTAGCCGGCAACAGATTATTCTGGTCTCAGAATGCCCACGAGGGCTTTCCGGAAATGAGCTTCATGAATATCGTTGATGCTGCGGGCAATTTACAATATCCTGTGGAAGGGTTGCCTTTGGCGAATTTGGGGAGTGATTATTTTGGACTGCGGCCCAGCCACTACTATTGGCAGGGAGATACTTTAGTTTATGTCCTGGCGTATTACTACCGGGTGTGGGAACATGATGGCGGGCACAGCAGCGATATGTCCTGGCATTATTATCCCCGATACAAATTACAGACTATCAACCCCGATGGCAGTCTGGGGCCGGCACCTTCAGCAGCGCAGGATATTCAAGGCGGAGCCAATTGCCTTTCAGATGACGCCTATTATGTAGCGTTTATCTCCATGATTTGGAAATATGATCTATCTGGCAACCTGCTCTGGCACGTCCCTTACTCTTATGATTCAAGCATGAAGGAAATGTGTCCTTTGCCAGATGGACGGGTGCTTTTGGTCACTCGTAAATATGATTATCCAAGCAATGACTACTTGTGCCAATATTCCTTGCTGGATACAGACGGTAACATTGAAACTCCTGCAGATACCTTTTGGGGGACAGGAAATATCTCAGATCTAATCTCGACCGATTATGGCGTTTATCTGATTTTAACCCCTTACAGTGAGTCGAATAAAAGCCAATACAGCGGAGTTCAATACTATGCAGTAAATGCCTGGAGTAACGATGACCCATATGTGAGCCCACAGGTACAACTGCTTAGCCAAAACTTCCCTAATCCCTTCAAAGAACATACCCGTATATGCCTGAAACTGGACGAATCTGCACCGGCAACCCTGAAAGTATATAATATCCGCGGTCAACATGTGAAAACACTGTGCGATGGAGATATGCCCAAAGGTGAAAGCTATCTGGATTGGGACGGTAAGGATGACAAAGGGAAACCCTGCGCCAGTGGTGTGTACATCATCAGAGCGAAAGCAAGCAAGAAATCTAAAACGATAAAAATACTCAAGATGCAATGATATCAAGTGTATGGACCATACATCGGTAACACGTTGGGGCGTTCTCCCGGACCGCCCTAAGCTTATTGATGCTTTATGCAGAACTGTAGATGCCGCCGCGCTCCTTCAGTGGACATGTTAAAATCAAAATCAAGGGGAAAGGGTGTGCCGTCCTAAATAGCGGTAAGGCAGCTTCAAATAACGTAGCAGATTTGAGCCGCCTCAAGGGTGCTGCCTTTCCCAGAGCAAAGAAATAGCTTGACGATATCTCAAATCCACCTCAGTTATATCAAATAAGCTAAGATATTGAAACATGAGCAAGATAGCAAGATTAAAAATAGGAGAAGTGGATGGGACCAATCAGCGAGCATCATTTGATGTTGTTTTTGATCCAATTTGCCCTCGTCTTAGGTCTCTGCAAATTTGTGGGTTACTTCTTTGCGAAGATGAAGCAATCCAGCGTGACCTCAGACATATTGGTGGGCATCATACTGGGGCCGGCGATTTTGGGCAAGCTATTCCCCGGGGTGCAGGCCTATCTGTTTCCGGCAGAGGATATTCAGCGTTCGATGCTGGAGACCATTGCCTGGTTTGGCAATCTCTTTCTCTTGATGGAAGCGGGGCTGGAGATCAATTTCTCCCGGGTCTGGCAGCAGCGCAGCGATGCAATCAAGCTGTCCTTGGCAGATCTCAGTTTGCCTATCCTCATCAGCTTTATTCCCATCTACTTTTTACCTTCACGCTATCTGATTGATCCTGCACACCGGGTGCTTTTTGCCCTTTTTATCGCTGCTTTAATGACGATTAGCGCTTTGCCGGTGGCCATCCGCGGCATGCGAGACCTCAATATACTCAAGACCGATGTGGGCTTTTTGATCATTTCTGCACTCACGATCAACGATATCGCTGGCTGGGTGATCTTTACCATCATTCTGGGGATATTCTCGCATGGGTCTTTTGAGCTGGGCTTTGTCTCGCGTTTAGTGATTCTTACTTTGGCTTTTACTTTCATCAGTCTTACCTTTCTGCGCAAGGTGGTGGATAAAATGGTTACTTTTATTCACGAAAAGACAGGCGATGGCTCCGGGCTCAAGATCACTTTTATCATGCTCATAGGAGCCATCTTTGGGGCGATCACCCTCAAGATCGGGATTCATTCTCTCTTTGGTTTTTTCATTGCGGGCACCATCCTGGGTGAAGCCACTCACATCAGTAAAAGAGACCGCTATGTAGTGAACCGGCTGGTTTATTCCGTCTTTGTGCCGATATTCTTTGCCAATATCGGTTTGCATTTGGACTTTATCGCCAATTTTGATTGGCTGTTGGTCGTGGTGATGGTGGTAGTGGGTATTTTTGCCCGCTATACTGCTGCCTACATCGGCTCCAGATGGGCAAAGCAGCATAAGAGCAGCCTGCCGGTGATAGCGGTGGCTCACACCCCGGGCGGAGAAATGCATATCGTGGTGGGTATGCTGGCCTTTGGGGCCGGACTCATTTCGGAGAAGATCTTGGTCAGCATTATAGCCTCTGCGCTGATCTCCACCGTCATCTTTGGTCCCTGGCTTTCTTTGGTAGTGCGCAAATTGCGTAAAACCGTGTTTGATGTGATCTTTGCCGAAGATGATGTCTATATCGATCTCGACAGCAATTCCCAAGAGGAAATGATCCAGGCCATGAGCGTTAAAGTGGCCCGGCGTACTGGCCTGAGTGCCCAGATGATCTTTCAGGAGATTATGCTCAGAGAAGAGCAGATGAGCACGGCCATGGGCAAAGCTTTGGCAATCCCGCATACGCGCCTGGAAGGCATTCAGCAATCCTATCTCTTTGTTTTTCATTCGCTACAGGGTCTGGAATGGGATAGCCCGGATGGCAGCTTGGTGCGCCTCATCGTCTTGGTGGTCACTCCCAAAGAGTCTCCCAATGCCCAGATTCAGATCTTGCAAGGCTTGGCCAATGCTCTGCACGATCACAAAAAGGTGCGCAGTTTGGTGAGCAGCCGGGATCGGCGCTATATCTGGGCGGCCTTGCGCAGCGAATTAGATGCTTTCCAGCGTTTTCAATCAGCTTAATGCTCCCTTCGGTAGCTACTGATTATCAAAGACTTAAGCGCTTGGAGTTTGGGAGGACATAATTTCTTCTTGACAAAAACAGAGTGATAAAATCTATTGATTGAACACGATCGAAAATGTGGTCCAGTAACTCAGTGGTAGAGTATCTGCCTTTTAAGCAGAGAGTCGACGGTTCAAATCCGTCCTGGATCACCAGTATTTGCGACCCCTTCGTCTATCGGTTAGGACTCAAGATTTTCATTCTTGCAAGAGGGGTTCGATTCCCCTA
>CAXZAB010000173.1:0-5472 GCA_964293715.1 uncultured bacterium
TGGCTCAGCGATATGGGGCGCATCTATATCCGCAATGGCGCTCCGGGAGATATCGAGAAAGAGCAAACCTCAGACGATACCCGCTTTGTACGCAAGGATTACCAGATCTGGAAATACCGCAGTGGCAACAGACCGGTTTACGTCTTTCTTGACCAACAGATGAATAACAATTTCCGCCTGATTTACGTGAGCAGTGACGATATGGAAATCTCCATTCCCGATTGGAAGAGGATGATAGGCAGAGACTTTGACGACAGTCTGCTGAGGAATTAGGGCAATTTCAAAGAGCGTAATCTATGCCTAAAAAAGGCCCCCTCTCAGGATAGAAGGGGCCCGGATGTCAGGGAGTTGCTTTTTGGAAATTAATCAGAAGCCAAACCATGGACCAATGGTGATGGTCATGCCTTCATATTTTGTATCAGGGGAGTGCGTTACTTCGTAACTTTCATTGTCCAGACCTTTCACGCGCCAATCTTGAGTGAGGGGGTAGCCATAGGCATAGCCCACTTCAGCTCTCAGCCCCAGCCAGGGCAGGAGTCTGTACATCAGCTCAGCTCTGGGTTGGACGAGGAGGTAGCTTTTCTTCAGCAGGAAGTGAGTGTTATTTGAATTTGGGATGGTGTTCGGGAGTTCGTTCCAATCATAATTTGAATCTGTATTCAGGAACTCCAGTTCATGATGTGCACCACCCACCATAAGTCCCATGCTACCGATGAATTTTTCGGTAATCGGGATGCGGTGGTCCAGGGTTACTCCACCCATACTGTTACTTTGTCTCAGCCAGATGTGATATTCCGGATATAAGGGATTGGCCTTCTTTTTGGTATCGCTATTGTGGGTTAACTGTCCGCCCAGGAAGAAGTTTTTGCCAATGGGGAGTTTTCCGGCCCCGCCTTGTTGCAGCAGGCCATTGTCTCTTATCTTATTAAAATTTAAGGTGGGATCTGTGATCAGGTCATTGATATCAGACATGCCCAGATTTATCCACATGGGAATCCAGGTGCCACCGCCATAACCTGCGCTCAATTTCCTCTTTTTGGGGATCCCGGTAACTGAGACTTTCGAGGTTTGGCCACGAGAGCCTACGGTCATATCCAGGCTTTCCACCTTTCCATCCCGGAAAATGGTGATAGAAACCTGATCATTTGCCCTCAGGCCTTGGATGATCTTGCCTAAAGTAGCGTCGTTAGTAGTTTGTTTGCCATTGAGTTGCATAATGATATCATCTTCACGGAGGCGATAATGCCAGCTGGGGGAGTCTTTCACCACTCCGGTAATCAGCACTCCATAGGTGTGGGGATAGCTCAATTCCTGAGCTTTGGGGAAGGTGAGGTCTTCGAGGTAAAGGCCGAAATATGCGGTATTATCTTCACTTCTGAAACCAGTATGACTGATTAACATCGGGACATCTTCACCATTTAGTTCGATGTCTTCCCTTTTTTCTTCTTGTCTTGCTTCTTGCGCGTTCAGCATAAAGCTAAAGGTCACAAGAATAAGTACGATATAAGTAAACTTTTTCATTGTCTTCTCCTTTATTAGTTTGTGTTGACTGTCTTATAGTAGGAGCAATCTCTGTGCCAATTCCAAGAATTTCTGTAAGTCGCTTTAGATCAGATATATAGGCTTAGCACGGAAAGTTGCCTTTATTGTATTGATATCATTTTGATATAGCATTATATGAATAATAGATGGTAAACGGGGATAGGGAAGCGCTGATCTTACTCTCTTAGAGACCTCAAACTATGACCCAGAGCACATAAGCTAAAATAAACAGATAAAGGGAATATGATTTGCATAAGAAAGAGATATTCCAAAATAAATGGAGCCTACTTATGAAAAAGACGATACTGATATTCAGCGTTTTAGCTTGTTTTACACTTATTTTTGCAGCTGATCTGCCCTTGGCAGTGAAAGCTGCTCCGGCGGCAGCTGCCAGACACGATGAGGTTTTGCGCCTTGCCGACAGCGGAGCCCAGATTTATCATTACAATGCAGACTATATCCTGGCGCGGATTGACCCTGCCAAACACGCGGGCTTTACCTTGATAGATCAGCCCCGGGCCCAGGAAAAACTCTATCTGCTTGCAGACCTTTTGCCGGCCGAACTGCCTGCGCTAAAATCTACAGGCAGATGCCTTTCGCGAGTGGGTTCCGATCTGCTCTATGCCAGCACTCTGGATGAAGTGGAACTAAAAGCCCTCTGCAAGTCTTCATTTGTGATTCTTGAGCGTCCCCTCAAGCTTTTTAGCCGCGATATAGAGTCCGAATTTGTGGCTCAAACCAGGCAGGAAATCGGGCAATTAGTCACACAGGTTTCCGCCGATAGCATCCTCTTTTTCATCCAGTCTCTGGAAGATATGGGTACCCGTTATGCTCTGTCAGACAATCGTTTGGCTGTGGCTACCTGGATCAAGGATACTTTCACCCGCTTTGGTATTGACAACGCCCATTTGCAGCAGTTTGAATACCAGGGCACGCAATACAACGTAGTTGCCGAAATCCCCGGGACTCAGTATCCGGATCAGTATATTCTGATCGGCGGGCACCATGATTCCATCACTTACACTACGCCCTTTGTCCTTGCTCCCGGAGCGGACGACAATGCCTCCGGTGCGACGGCTGCCCTCGAAATTGCGCGCGTCCTAAAAGCGGCGAATTATCAGCCCAAATGCACTATCCGTTTTCTCACTTTTGCTGCGGAGGAATTCGGCCTGCACGGCTCTCATCACAATGCTCAGGTAGCCCAAAATGAAGATCTGGACATCCGTCTGATGATCAATCACGATATGATCGCCAACAAAGATCCCGGCACCACCACCGTGCGCCTGATGCCTTATGACGGCTGTATGCAAGAGACTGTCCACGCAGTAAATATGACCAGCCAATACTCTGATTTGGAGGCAACCTATGGCTCTGTAAACAGCCATAGCAGCGATTCCTATTCCTATTGGAGCCGCGGATTTCCCACGATCTATTTCTTTGAAACCGATTTTAGCCCTGTCTATCACAGTGATCAGGATTTGGTGATCAATATCGATCCCGCTTATTGTGCCCAGGTGATCCGTGCCTCTTTGGCCACCGCGGTCAGTTTTGCCAATATGCCTTCAGAACCGCAAAATCTGGTAGTTCTGGATCCGGGTAGCGGCAGCGCTCTGCAGCTTTCCTGGGAAACTGCTCCCGATCCCTGGATAGATCACTATCTGCTGTATTATGGAGAGGATAGCCTTGCAGAAAACGAGCCCATAGTGGTGAATACAAACCAGTATATCCTGCAAAATCTCACCGAAGGAACCCTGTATCAGCTGGCAGTGAGCAGCGTGGATGCCGAAGGCAATGAAAGCTTTCTGGTCTTTGCCACAGGCGTTCCTCAGAGCTGTCCGCGCATACCTCAGCAGTTTTCCGTTATCCCCCAACCAGACCATATCGCTCTTTCCTGGGAGGCGAATGCTGAGCTTGATCTGCAGGGTTATATCGTTTACCGCAGTAATGTCCTTGGCGAAACCGGTACTCAGCTTCATGACGGTATTCTAACGGATACAGAGCTTCTGGACGAAGAGGTGGAGGGCGAGATCGATAGCTATTATTATTACAGGCTTGAGGCTATCGATACGGATGGAAATCTTAGTGCCAGTACCGAAGTGCTGAGATCCCGTCCAGTGAGCCTGAATTGCGGAGTCCTGATCGTGGATGAAAGTTCGGATTATGCCGGCACCAATCCCTCTCAACCCAGCGATGCGATGGTGGATGACTTTTTTACAGATATTATGGCAGATTTTAATGTCCATGAGCTTGATTTGGCAGATTTTACCGATGAATTGATCCTTGCGGATATCGGCATTTATTCCTCGGTGCTCTGGCATGGTATGGATCCTTCGGATGTCACCGCTCCTTTTGCTCTGCGCGAGCACTTCAAAAGATACATCGCTTTGGGCGGAAACCTTTTCTATACGGGTTGTTTCCCTTCCAAGGCCTGGGGACTGAACAGCGGCTATCCCAGCGATTTTGCCGATGATGATTTTCTCTACCAGGTTTTGGGCATAGGAAGTGCCCAGTATGGCTCTGCCGCCCGTTTCCGGATTGCCGATCCTCAGTTTGAAGCCTATCCGCTTTTGGAAGTGGATGAACAGAAGACCCTGCCAGCCTTTGCCGGTCATATCATCAAAGTGGAAAGCATCTCTGCCTCAGATTACGGCACAGATATCTATCATCTGGATTCGGATTATGCACCGGGCTCTCCGCAAGGATTGCTAAACGGCTTGCCCGGAGGAGTTTTGACGGAATACGGTGCCGGTAAAAGCTTTGTGACCAGCGTACCTTTGTATTTTGTCAAAGCAGATCAGGCCGCCGCTTTGACCAGTCATGTCTTCCAAAATGTTTTTTATGAGCCTCTCTCAAATGACGATGCTCAAAATAGTGTGCCCGGGCTGATGAGCATGGGCTCTGCTTACCCCAATCCTTTTCGTCAAAGCACCCAGATAGAAGTGAAAGGAGCCGATCCTGCCTCTGAAATCACGGTAAAAGTCTATAACCTCAAAGGCCAGCTGGTGAAGAATCTGCATCAAGGCAAAGCTATTTCATCCTACAGTTGGGACGGCCTGAATCAGAAAGGCCAGCCAGTGAGCAGTGGAATCTATTTTATCCGCGCCCAGCAAGGCGGGAAAGCTGTGAGCCGCAAAGTTATCAGGTTTAGATAGATATGTAGGGGCGGACTCCGTTCCGCCTTCACCTCTATCTTTACTTACTCAGATAAAGCATAGCCCTTGCCTATCTCCCCAATCCGGTTTTGACATGCCTTCGATTCGAGCTGACTCGAAATCCTAAGTCATCTCGAATCGAAGGCATGTCAAAGCCAAGTCCAGGGCTGGACGAGGAAGTGGGCGTGTGCCGTCCTGAATAAGTTGACACCAAAACCAGAAGTAAGGAGAATGGAATGAAGCAAGAAAATAAGGGTAAGCGAACCCAAAATCGTTACTCAGTAGCGTTTAAGATGAAGATTGTGCCGTCCTGAATAAGTTGTCACCTTAAGCTAAAGGTAAGGCGATAGTGCTTTCCTACATAAGTAGATATTACAATCCAAACCTGTCTCTAAAGACGATATATGAGCCATTCCGAGATTAGTCACCTTAGTTCAAAACTGTTGCCTTGCAAGACTCAAGGCAGTGGGTTTAACCGCTGCACCACTTTTATCTGTCCAAGACTCATCCCCGGCCTTTTGGGGCCGGGCACAACGGAGCTCTAATTTTTATTTCATTATTTATCCTCATTTGGTGGAGAATTAAGAACATACGTACCAGCCAGGTCTTTGAATCAGCCCCTTCAAGTAAATTGTTTTTCTTCAGATTTGCATCCATGAATTATCCTTTGTAGCATTTGATCAATGATGTATATTCATGAAAGTGCCTGGCCTTGAAAGGCCAGGAAGGATTCTTGGGTCGGCAGCAGCTCGTGGCGTGACGGTTGAAACCGTCACCT
>CAXZAB010000174.1:0-5463 GCA_964293715.1 uncultured bacterium
ACGAGATTGACCTGGTTTTAAGGGCTGGGCACTGCGCATAAAGCCATTGTCCAGATGTGCACAGGCACTCAGCATTAGAGCCGAAAGCAAAAGTAGATAGAGAGGTGCTTTCATGTTTTCTCCAACATGCATGCAAGTAATAAAAACAAGGGCATCATTTTCATCGTTTAACTCCTAATATATTTTGGAAATATTAAGGCAATAAACACTACCTTTAATACAAAAATGACAGCTCACAATCTGTCAAGCAATAATGTTGCTATTTGAGTTCTGTAGGTAAGGTGTTCTGGATGAAAATGCCGGCCCTGAGGCAGAATGTGCAGCCACCTAAGAGTCTGCCTTTAAAGAGCTCCGGCGAATCAATAATAAGTCACCTTAATCTCTGGATTTGGGCGATCCTGCAAGCTCGTGATATCGGAAACAGCTTACCAAATGGTCATTCACCATTCCTGCCGCCTGCATGATGGCATAGCAGATGATGCTGCCCACAAACTTGAATCCCCTGCTTCTGAGGGCTTTGCTCATGGCATCAGACTCCGGACTGCTGGCCGGTACCTGGCTGAGCTCTTGCCATTGGTTTAGAATCGTCTTGCCGTCTGTGAATTGCCAGATATATTGGTCAAAAGAGCCATATTCCTGCTGGATCTTCAGGAACTTCTGCGCATTGGAAATGGTGCACGTGATCTTGCTTTTGTTGCGGACAATGCCTGGGTCCTGAAGGAGTTGAGCGACTTTTTGTGCGTCATATTTGGCGATCAGGATGGGGTCGAAATTATCAAAAGCGGTGCGGAAGTTTTCCCGTTTGCCCAGGATGCCGGCCCAGCTCAATCCGGCTTGGAAGGCATCCAGAGTGAGGAATTCAAACCATTTGCGATCATCGTGCACAGGAACGCCCCATTCGCTGTCGTGATAGCGGATCATCAGCTCGGTATTTCCTTCCCAGCCACAGCGGGTTTTGTCTTTCATGCTTTCTTCTTCTTGGGGCTTGGGACTTCCTGTTCGGTGATGCGGATCAATTCCGTGAGCCAGGGCGCATCGTCCCACCTATCTTCCGGGATGAGAAAGCAGGGCTTGGCTCCTGGGTAAGGCGGGGCTTCTTCTACATCCTGCAAATAGGCTTTTCCTCCCGCTGTGGGCTTGACGAAAAGCTGATCGTCTGCTACTAAAGCAACGACCTTGTCTTTGCAATAGATGCTGTATTCTCCGAACATTTTGCGGCTGCGCACAGCCCCCGCTCCGCTGATCTGAGCGGTGATGTAATCTGCTATTTCGGCTCTGGATGCCATAATGACTCCTTATATTCTGTTTGAGATGTTTATTCTTCTCAGTAGCATAATTCAAAGGCAAGGCTATGTGTCAAATACTTTGTGGATTGGCGTTTTTTTCCTCCCGCTATTTGCAGGGGCTTTACTGTGACAAATGGGGTATTGGGCAAGAGGCATTATCTGGATTCGATGCGTCTCGCGTCGAGGAAGGGTAGTTAGGATCAGGCGCCATCTGATAGAGTTTGTGAAGAAATAGTCACACGGATTTTACGGATTTGGCGGATTGACACGGATAAAGAGTACAAAGGTTAATGGATAGGGCGGGGGATTGCTGGATTGTACAGGTCTTGTGTACAGAGCAGGGAACCTGTTCTCTCTTTTTGGGGTTTACTTCCCTGTTATCAAGGTCTTCGGCCTTACTCGGCAAGGGACGCAAACGAATCCGGCACACGTCACGTAAACTCTCTCCCATCAACAATCTGTGCGACCTGTGAGAGACTTATTTGCACAAGCTTTGAAGATAGTGGCAGGCCCACACACCGTCTGAAGACAGCATTACGATCTGGGAACTGTCAAAAAACTTGACACCCACAGCCATGCTTGGAAGATGGTAAAAAGAGGATGTGGTGGAGAATTATGTTCCAGAAGACACTTTATATAGTAGTCCTGCTCATTATGCCGCTGATGATCCTGGCTGGGGACATAGATCCGGATACAGCTTATCTTCAGGATTATTTGCGCACGCGGGCAGATCTATCTGGCCAGGAAACTGTGTTTCACTTTACCGGAGAGGTTTATAGCATGATTCCGGGGCAAAAAAGCATGGAACTTTTTGCCGTGGATGGCTACAATATTTCCCGTCTGGAAAAAGTGGAAGATGGATATCAGCTGCTGGGTAAAGAAGTGCTGCTGCTGCTGGACCATCGCACCAAAAAGATCCTGGGTACCTGGCGCAATCCCTTTACCGGCGAGAGTTTACCGGTGTTGCACATTCTGAATAATCCCACGAATCAGAGCTTTGTTTATGATCCACAGATGATGCCTTATATCTCCTCGATGTTGCCCTCTGTACAGCTGGACGAAAGCATCATCTATCATAGCGAAATCTTTCCCTTTTATCCTCACGTACTGCCCCGCCGTGAGTATAACGCCTATGTGCAGAGCGACTCTTTTCAAGCTGCGGAAGTCACCGAATACAGGGTCCGTACCCAGGCTTTGGCAGATAGCAATATGACTTCGGTTCCGGCAGAATATAGCTGGAGCTATATCTCGCCCTGGCTGCCTTTTATGAGTATGTCCGACCGGGCGGGACAGCTGCTTTTTGTGGCGCGGGGGCAAAAGCTGGAGGGCGGTTTTGCGGCTTTACCCACAGCTCTCAAAGGCTATGTAGTCACTCACCATATAGATTTCGCGCAGGCTCCTACCCTCTGGACGGAGCCCAATCAAGATCCCTGGTCTTATTTCAAAGAACTGACTGAGCAGCAAAACTCAGATGAGGAAGAATCAAGATGAAACAATTATTTTTGGCAATTTTATTGGTATTTACGGCGGGTATTGGCGCTCAAAATCTGAGTCCCTTTCAAAATATCCGGCACAGTTCTGTGGATCCTGATGGCTTTATCCATCTACGTTATGATTTGATTGGATCGAGTGTGGTGGATCAACAGCTTTTTTACAGCAGCACCGGAGCGTGGCAAGAGGCCACTATCAATCCTATGGACGGCGGAGGCTTTGAGGCCCTGTTGCCCTACAGCTTTGGTGATAAGCTTTATTACAGATTTCAAACCTCGGTTCAGGCTTTGGGGCAGGATGCTTCTTACCTGAATTCGCCCTGGTTGGATGACGATACTTTTCCACCTCCAATCTCTGCTATGGCTTTGATCGGGGAAGATCCCGTAGGCGATCCCTGGCAAACTGATAGTCCCAATCTGGATATCACTGCCTCTTATGTGGCCTGCAGTCAGAATAAGTTTTATCGTGCCATCAGTAATGTGTCCGGGACATTTCCGCTTTTGCAGAGTTTTACTACCTACAATTTCTATGGCAGTATGATCATGAATCCCGAAACGGCGCTGGATTCAATGGCTTACGCGATGATCTATACTTTCAATATTCCGGGGCTGCTTTCTCCTGGACTTTACAAAATGGGGCTGGATCTCGAATTTTCTCCCAGCTTTGAGCGGATAGGAGACGTCCAAAGCACAGTCTCCGGGGGAAAATTGTACCTTAGCTGCAATTTTGATGATCTTACTTCAGATCCGGCTTTCGGGCCCTGGCCAAACAGCACGAATACCTTGCTAACTACAGATCTCACCGCACAAATCTCGATTGATTTTCAGACCCAGCAGCCCGATATCGGCATTGGAGATTACAGTACTCCGGGCTTAATCGATTTTACCTCTCACAGCTATGAGGTGATGCAAAATACTCTGCCGGAGCTGGTGCTGGTATCTTATAATGAGGCAAGTGGCAGGGTGGAATTGCTTTATACCGATTTGGATGAGGATATTCCGCTGGAGGCATCGATGTTTAACAACGATGAAGATTCGAAAATGAACAGGGTGGATATGACTCCTATTTATAACGCGGATGGCAGCATTTCCTTTATCGAACAGGCAAACCCAGGTGCCAGCTTCTCGGTGAGCGACAATCTTATCGATTATGTGACGATCGGGCTTCCTGTAGCCAATGCCGATGCAAATGCGCCTGCAGTTCAAGCGCTTGCCTGCCGTCTGCCCAATCCTTTGCATAGAGCCGCTGCCTCTTGCCAGATTGCGATCAGTGGACTGAGCAAAGATCCCGCGCAGGTCAGCCTCTACAATATCCGTGGGCAAAAGATCCGGGATTTTGATGCGCTGAAGCCTCTGAATTCCGTGGCTCAAATTAACTGGAGCAACGACTCTTATCAAGAACTCCCTCAAGGGATATACTTCCTCAGAGTGTGGCAGGGGAAACGAAGCCATAGCCACAAATTCACCATTTTGAACTAACAAAAGAGGTAATGTTTGTTTATAGATTATGCAAAAATAAAGATCAGAGCAGGACATGGCGGAGATGGAGCAGTGAGCTTCCGCCGGGAGAAATTTGTACCCAAAGGCGGTCCGGATGGTGGCGATGGCGGCAAAGGTGGCAACATCATTGCCCAAGGCGATACCAATCTCAATACTCTCCTCAATTATCGCTACAGTAAAATATTCAGAGCAGAAAGCGGAGTCTGTGGATCCGGTTCACGCAAAACCGGACGCTCCGGAATAGATACGGTGCTGGCCCTGCCTTTGGGCACCGAAATCTTCGAGCTCAAAGAAGACGGCAGTAAGGTGAAACTGGCCGATATCACCGATCACCAGGAACAGGTCATTCTGGCCAAAGGGGGCAGAGGAGGCAGGGGTAACAGCAATTTTGCCACGCCTACGAATCAGGCTCCCAGACACGCCACTATGGGCAGAAGAATGCAGGAGATTGAGCTGGAACTGGTGCTGAAACTGATGGCTGATGTGGGACTCGTGGGCTTTCCCAATGCTGGAAAATCCACTTTGCTCTCAGTGGTTTCTGCGGCCAATCCCAAGATCGCGGATTATGAATTTACCACTTTGGAGCCCATGCTGGGAGTGGTAAAAGTTACGGATTATGAACACTTTGTGATGGCTGATATCCCCGGCATCATCGAAGGTGCTCACATGGGCAAGGGGCTGGGGCATCAGTTTTTGCGCCATATTCAGCGCACCAGCATTCTTCTCTATCTGATCGATATTGCCAGTGAAGATCCTCTGGAAGACTATCGCACCCTCCGCAGTGAACTCATTTTATACGATAGCTTTATGGATAAAAAACCCTTCAATATTGTGCTCAGTAAAATCGATACCATCCCTGAGGATGAGCGTGAGGCCAGAATCGCCGAAGTGGCCAGGATCTTCAAAGAAACTACTTCGCAAAAGGTCATCGCGATCTCTTCGGTGAGCAATGTGGGGCTGGATACCTTGAAATTTCAGCTGTATAAGCAGATTCAGGAAAACTTGTGAATACGGAGCAGTATCCAGCCTGGCTGTGCCTGAAAACAGCTCCGGAGCTTCCACTGAAGGCCTGTCTGGAGCTTTTGTCCATCTATCCACAGCCTGAGGATTTTGTCGGCATTGCCCGGCATCCCGTCTATCAGAGCGGGTTGCTCAAAGCCAAAGCGGCAGAGCATCTCAAAGAGGGT
>CAXZAB010000175.1:0-5463 GCA_964293715.1 uncultured bacterium
ATAAGGTTTAGGATAGGCAGATGATGTCAAGGAAAGAGTGAGAAATGAGGAGTTTTGGGGCTAAAAAGCTTTATTGAGTCTCAAAGATGAGGTTTACACCAATATTTGGGACGTGACTCGTTGCATATACTCCGGTTAAACAGAATCGTGATTTGCCCAGTTATCTCATGATAAAATAGGGCTTGCAACTATTCGACAATACTACTAAGCTCAAGCCCTGTGTTCTTTTTGTCTCTTGCGAGAGCAGGATAGAAATCTGGATTTTCCCCTATTATGACCTGCCGTGCTTGCAGAGCAGGTTCTGAACAAGAAGATACTACAAACGCGGAAGCCAATATTATTGTTGCTGTTGGTCGCATTGTTGTTGTTCCGGTTCGTTACGGTGCAGTTGTTGGCATTGTTGTTCCAGCTACCGCCGCGTTTCACACGGTTAGACCCGCTTGTTGATTTCTACCCCAGATTGAAAGCGCTAAGGTTTTGCTATCGGCAAAGCCGATAAATCCCATCCGGCTACGGGTGCTTTGATACATTTTCTCAGCACTTAGCTTTCCTTTGATATAGTCTTTTTCGGTTTTGATGATGCCCTTTAGACATCTTTTCAGGTTTTCATTTCTTATTCTCAGGAGCCGGGGGAAGACCCGATAACCCAAAAAAGGTAGGCCTTGCGTAACCCGGTTGATTTGAATTGACTTGGCTTTGATCTTTAGAGAAAGCTCAGACTCCAGAAACAGTTCAATGTGCTTCAGGTCACGTTTTAGGGCATCGCTATCGTCACACCAAAGCACAAAATCATCCATATAACGCAGATAGGCACCATAGCCAAGCTCTTGTTTTACAAAGTAATCCAGGTGGTTCAGATAGATATTGGCAAAGAATTGGGAAGTCAGGTTACCCACCGGCAAGCCTTTATTCTCCTGTAGCCCCATACTCAGCGTTTGGTTTTTGAGGATTATTCTGCACAAATCCAGGATTTGCGGGTCCTTGATTTTCCGGCTGATCAGCTTCAGCAAGACATCATGATCGATACTGGCAAAATACTTCTGGATATCGAGCTTCATAAACCACGGGTATTTTTGGCTGTAAGACTGCGCTGCCAAAACCGCCTTGTGCAAACCCTTGTCTTTGCGGGTGGCATAGGAGTCATAGATAAAGAGCTTTTCAAAATAGGGCTCAATTACATTCACCAGTGCATGATGCACCACCCTGTCTCTGAACGCTGCCACACTGATAATACGTTCTTTGGGCTCTTTGATCATGAAATACTTGTAAGGCTGGGGCTGATAACGCTCTTCCGCCAGCTCTGTTTGTAAGTCCAGCAGATGCTTTTCACAATTGAAGATCCACTCTGCTGTCTCTGCTTTACGCTTTTTATGCTTACAAGCCTTTTTAAACGCCAAATACAGGTTTGGCCAGCTTGTGAGGCTATCGTAAAGGTATCCGATGCGTTTAGGCACTTTTAAGCCAGCCTCCCACCATCTTGCCACTTTCCAGCAGCTCCCGGCTAATGTAGGCATATTGGCTTTCGCTGAGATGTTGCATCTTGAATGCCATCTGGATCAGCGCCCGGAGAACATCAAGTTTGAGATTGATCTTGAGCAGCGGTTCACGCTTTGCACTGCTATATATGGCTTGCACTATCAATTCCAGAATCTCCAGACAGATGTTATCTATTTTCTGAGCCAGTGAATAGCGCAAGTTCTTGGGGAACCTCTGGGTACGAGCCATGATCCAAGGCACCGTCTCCAGCCACTTTACATATAAAGGATAGTTATTCTTCACTTTCTATCTCTTCCTCTTGCAGCAGCTTGATGATCTGCTCTCCATATTTATCTGCCTTGGCTTTCATCCCTTTGATCGCAGCAAATTCAGCCTTCGCTTTGGGCTGCGTTTTGATGATGTCATACAATTGGGAATTGTACATGATAATGTAAGCAGGAATGCCTTCACTGGCGGCCAAGTCATTACGCCATTCCCGTAAACGGTTGTATTGCTTCTGTTCAGATTCACTCAGCTCATCCAGATCAGGCTTGGTAAATTTAGGTTTTCGTGATTGATATTCGATGAAGAAAGAATAATAGATCTTCCCATCTATATGCAGGGTTTCTTTCTCGATCTTGACAATACTATGCTGCTCGCAGAACTTATTAAATTCAGCATCATCAAAACTGCCAGCACTGCTGTCAAAACGTACTACTATTAGCTTATACATGGATATCCTTATTGAAAAAATCGAAAAATGCAGGGGGAAGAATCCCCCTGCACCCCCACTGGGTTCTCAATGTGAAAATCTCTTGCTTTTCTTCAAGCCTTGCAAAAGGCAAAAAGAACAAAAAACAAAAGTCAAGGGGAAACCCTACAAACGCGGAAGCCAATACTACCGTTGCCGCTGGTCGCATCGTTGACGTTCCGGTCCGTAACGGTGCAGTAGTTGGCACCGCTGTCCCAGCCACCGCCGCGTACCACACGGCCAGACCCGCTATATATGTCCCAGCACCACTCCCAAACGTTACCACTCATGTCGTAGAGACCAAGTTCGTTAGGTAGTTTTATGCCTACTGCTTTTGTGCCATAGGGATCATTATTGCCATACCAAGCAACTTCATCAATGTTATTACTCCCGCTATAGGTATAGCCATGCGTCTGCAAACCACCTCTGGCTGCATATTCCCATTCTGATTCCCTGGGCAGACGGTAGCCTATGGCAGAAAAGTCACAACTTACATTCACGTGGTTCGCACTGTCTGTATTCCAGCCGGAAGGCCAGTTATCGGGGCTCGTGCCAAAAGTGCTATAGCTATAGCAAGGCGTCAAACCTTCCTGCATACTGCGGCGGTTGCAATACTCAATGGCCTTGAACCAGGAAACTCGCTCTACAGGATGGTTGGGGTTTCCACCAAAGTTGGATGGATTCGTCCCCATCACAGCCTGATATTCTACCTGCGTAAGCTGATACTTATCCAGATAGAAGTCAGAAACGGTGATCCCCGCCACAGTCCCGCCTGCTACAAAGACGAAACTCTCAGGCATAGGATGGGTGCCATCTTCAGCTACGAACTGCAATATATACTGATCACCATCAAAATCTATCCCTTCGGCTCCGGCATTCCAGACAATCTCTTTAGCCGTGCCAGGGGCAATATCTGTTCCGATATCACCACTGAGCTGGGCTGGATCCGGAGTGATTGCAAAAGTACTGCCGCCATCGCTGGAGAGTTTCAGCGTGATCTCACAGAGATCACCATTGGCATCAAAGAGATCGTAGGAAATGTCCACCAGGCCACTACCATCGGTGCGTTGGGCTACAGAAGTATTGTAGATAATGGGCGCGGTGAATTCCGCCTCTTCGTCTTTGATACTGAAAGAGTCCCAATGCACATATTTATCCATATTCGGATTTGTGTATTGGGTAAGGATTTTTACGCGCACCGTGCTGGCGTCTTGGGGAATGTTTACAGAAAAGAGCGACCAGGCTTGGGTGCTTAGGAGCAGTTGCATCCAGTTGTTCCACTGGGTTCCAGTGTCGTACTCCACGCAGACTTTCAGAATAACTGTGGAAGGATTGAGGTTCTTACTGTAGTAATGGAAATTCAGGCTATGTTGGGTGCCCGGTATGAGGGAAACATTGGCAAAGCTCATACTTGCCTCATTTGCTTCCATCAGCCAGGAGGCCCAATACCAGGAGCCGCTTTGGGCGGAGGCACCACCCATGGTCTGGTTCGTACGGCCCCAGAAATAAGGGACTGTGCCGGTTGGGCTGGCAGTGTAGGTCCAAGTATCCGCCGGCGCATTTTCAAAGCTTTGCTGTTTGATAGTTCCGGCAAAGAGTGAACCGCAAAAAAGCATCAAAACCAAGGCAATTAAAGTAAAACGGTGACAGTATGATAATCCGTAACCCTGTTTCAAACTCATAGATATTATATTCGGTGTCTTCGGTGTTCTCGGTGGTTTTTGTGTTCTCATTTCACTGCTCCATTCATTCTGCTTTTGATTTCCTGAAAACTGATCTTACGCTCGGGACTGGTCTTCGCTTCAGCCAAAATGCCCGCCATGCGTCCATCATGATCTTTGTAAGCCACTACCCGATAGTACATTTGAGCTCTGTGCAAAGCTACGCGGGAATGCGTAAAAGCACAGCCATCCGTCACATCCCAAAGATAATAATACAAATTGTCTTGGCTCTCATACGGAGTCTCATTATACAGTACGATATAGCCATCCGGGATGATGGGGCTTCCGTAGATAGTCTGGGTTACCGGCTGCCAGCTAATCACGGCATCCACCGCGTTGGTGATATCCACATTTACCCCATCCGGCGCTTCCGGTGGTACATAGGTAATGGCAAAAGCCGAGGAAACTCTTTCGCTGAGATTGCCGAAGCTATCCCCCACCTGAATCTTTACTTTGGCGTTGCTGCTGGTAAGATCCGGCATAAGCCAGGGGTAACTGCCACTATTATCAATGCCCTGTGCCAAGGCACTGTAATCGCTGCCGCCATTCAGGCTGTACCAGAGATATACGGAGTCGTGGATGAGATTGCTGTCTGTGGCTGTCCACAGAACGTCATTAGTATCGCCCAGATACCATTCTTCGCCGCCATTGGGAGCACTAAGCTCCAGGGAAGGAGCTACGGTATCCAGGGTAAAAACCGCACTATTCGTAGTCGAGGATAGTGCCAGAGCTGCTACACTGAGCGTGAGCAGCGCCAATGCTGCAAGGGTCTGTTTCATAATTTACTTCCTTTATGTGTTTTTTAGTCTTATCTCTGAGCTTGGCGCAAGCTGCAAGTCACTGTTTTCGGCTTGCATAAGGACAATTAAGAGGCCTCGTTCACCAAATTCTATCTAAGTCCATTTTACTTTTTCACATTGATATTCTTTTTTGCTTTTCTGTCAAGCTCTTTGGCGAATCGGCAAGCTTGCAGCGCAGGAAACATTCCTTGAATAGCTATGCATTGTACCAATTCCTTTCCTTTTGCCTGGACTCGCTTTCAATTCAGTTTCACCTCGAGATGACTTAGGATTTCGAGTCATCTCGAGGCGAAGACTTGTTAAAACCGAATTGATTACCTAGGGGCTGTCCCATGAAAGCCCAAAGGGCCGATTTGTAATTTATGGGTGGTTTTGGGCGTTATGCCCAACGCCCCTACAGTTCATACATATCCAAATGCCCTCACGTTATGCTCCAATTGCCCGTATATAATATCCCAGTTGCCCGTGCTATGATTAAATGCAAGGCACCAGGATGGTGCCACCAAAACCTTTTGTTTTGACTTTAAAACGACCCTTCCTGCTATGGCTTACTGGCTATACTCGTCCTGCATCTTTCTTTCAGCCAAAGTTTTTTGAATTCGTCTGGGTCGTTTTTGAGTTTAGATAAAAGCAACACTGATCCGATAGGCCAAGAATAAGGGGTCGTGAAATCCCGGTCGATGGTTTGATATCGCATCTTTAAGATCCTCCTGTT
>CAXZAB010000176.1:0-5462 GCA_964293715.1 uncultured bacterium
ATGGGATTTTCTTTGATCAGGCCTCTGGTTAGTTCTTTGATAAAATTCACTCTTTACCTCCCTGATCTGGTTCATCTTTTACATCGGCAATGCCTTCCCGAAGAGAGTTTGCAATGCAGCGGGAAGTAACAGTAGCGCCAGACAAGGCTACCACCACTCCACCGTCTTTATCCACATAGATATCTTCGATAGCCATGCCGGTGAATTGATTTGTGAAAGCAGGCGATGTGCAATTTGCGCCCAGACCGGGTGTTTCGGCCTGATCTACGATCCGGATTCCCAAAACTTTAAATTCGTTGTCCACACCCACCATGGTCTGGACTGTGCTGGAATAGCCGAGATCTGCCGCAATGAAGGTATAGCCTAAGACTTCAGCAGTCTCTGGATCTTTGGCCACATAATAGGTGAGGCCTTGATCGCTCTCTTTCTCTTCAAATTCTGCACCGGGGATGAGAGACTCACGGGCCTCGATCTCCTCTGTAGCCTTACGCTGTGCGATCACAGGCGCGGTAAGGGAATTGACATAGGCCAGAATCCCGGTGGCAACCACGCAAAAGACAAGCAAGATGAGGCTGAGTTTGAGATAATATTTCATTTTTTTACCCTCCCAAAGACTTTGGGCATGGTGAGTTTATCGATCAGAGGAGTCATCACATTCATAAAGAGAATGCTGTAACTCACGCCCTCTGGATAGCCTCCTACCAAGCGAATGATGATGGTGAGCAAGCCGCAGCCTATTCCAAAGATGACCCGCCCATTTTTGGTGAGCGGGGTAGTGGTGTAATCTGTGGCCATAAAGAAGGCGCCAAGCATGAGACCACCGGAAAAAATATGGAAAAAAGGCAGCATTATCGAAATTTGAGAACCTGGAATTCCGCCAAACAGGAAACTGAGCACGAAGACAGTACCGATGAAAAAGAGCGGGATACGCCATTCCAGAATGTTTTTATAAAGCAGATAAGCCGCGCCCAAAAGCAGGGCAAACACAGAAACTTCACCGATGCAACCACCGATATTCCCCCAAAAGAGGCTCTTTAAGGTCTCCATCTCGGTGAGACTGCTAAAGATTCTACCGCTAAGATTCAGACCCCCGGCCTGAGCATTTATGCTGGACACAAAACTGCTATCCCTAAGGGTTTGAGCTACCTTGAGAGGAGTGGCTGAAGTTACCAATTCATAGGCTTTGGGCGACAAGGACTGCAGATTTGTGGCGATGCGGGTGAGATCATTCAAACCGCTGAGGGCAGAAGATTTTGCTGCCACCCAGCCTGCCGTCATATGAGTGGGCCAGCTTGCCATCAGGAAAACACGGCCTACAATCGCAGGATTTACAGGGTTGTTACCCAAACCGCCAAAGGCCTGTTTCCCCACCGCAATGGCAAATGCCGCGCCGATAATGGGCAACCAGATCGGGGCTCCGGCATGGATATTGAAGGCCAAGAGCAATCCCGTGAGAAAGGCAGAACCATCGTGCACAGTGATGGGCACTTTCCGCAGTTTTTGTATGAGAGCTTCACAGGCCACAGCGCTCACAGCTCCGGTAAGGCTCAAAAGCAGAGCCCGGAGGCCCCAATAGTAAGTGGCAAAAATGAGGGCTGGAACCAGGGCGAGCACTACGTTCCACATCACGTTTTTGACGGAAGTCCTGTCGTGAATGTGTGGCGCGGCCGAAACGGTGAGTTTATCTTTGATATTCATAGTCATTTCTTCCTCATGGCTTCAGCATGGCGGATCTTTCCCGTATCAATCCACTGCACCAGCCGAATATGGGCGGGACAAACATAGGCGCAGCTTCCGCATTTGATGCAGTCGTTGAGCCCGGCTTTTACCGCCATATCCAAATCGTTATATTTCACGGCAGTGGCAATCATCGAAGGCATCAGGTTCATAGGGCAAATGTCCACGCAACGGGCACAGCGCAGGCAGGTATGTTCCTCCAAGGATTTGGCTGCCTTTTCATCGAATAAAACTAGACCGCTGCTGCCTTTGGTCATTGCTGCAGCCAGGGACGGCAGGGCAAAGCCCATCATGGGTCCTCCGGAGATGGCCTTGCCGATGGGGGCAGAAACTCCGCCGCAATGCTCTAAGAGATCGCTATACAGAGTTCCTATAGGCGCCAGCAGATTCATGGGTTTATTCACGATGGAACCCGTAACCGAGATCACACGCTCAATCAAGGGCTTTTGATAGCGCACCGCTTCATAGATAGCCACTGCGGTACCCACGTTTTGCACCACCACGCCTACAGCCATAGGCAAGCCGCCAGCTGGCACCTTGCGGTTGGTAGCGGCATAAATGAGCTGCTTTTCAGCACCTTGGGGATATTGCATTCTGAGGGGCACCACATCGATGTCTTTTTCTTTGTCAGTAAGTTTTTGCAGCAGCTTGATAGCGTCGGGTTTATTGGCTTCGATACCGATCAAACCCTTTTTTGCGCCCACGATCTTCATAATAAGTCTGAGGCCGTGCAGGATATCTTGAGCCCGCTCCAAAAGCAGACGGTGGTCACTGGTCAAATATGGTTCACACTCCACCCCATTCAAAACCACGGTATCGATGGGTTGATCATCCGGTGGAGAAAGCTTTACGTGGCTGGGGAAACCGGCTCCGCCCATCCCACTGATGCCAGCGGCAGAAACTCTTTCTTTGATTACGCTTACATCCAGGCTCATAAAGTCTTCATCATCCGGCATATCCACACTTTGATTCTGATGATCGGAGGTGATCTCTATGGCCATAGACATAATGCCCGTGGGATGCAAAAACTTGCCGATTTTCGTGACCTTGCCACTGATGGAAGCGTGTTGAGTCAGAGAGACAAATCCGGCGGGGACAGCCACTACCTGTCCTCTTTGCACCATGTCACCCACCTTTACGATGGGACTGGAAACAGCTCCTATATGTTGTGAAAGATGTATAATCACCCGCTCCGGCGTGGGTAAAGTGCTAATTGCTGCTGAAGCGGAATAATGCTTTTCATCATGGGGGTGGATTCCCCCTGGAAAGGTTTTTAATCGCATTTACTCTCCCACGGCTTTGTTTCGATCGTCAAAGCCCAATATCTATATTTGTTTGCCACTTTCCTGAGTTCAACGGATTAGGCAAGGAATTTCTTTGATTTTCAATAATACGAGCCTTGATTGGGACATGATAGGACCGGCTCAAAGCTGCTGACATTAATGTTGGTAGCTTAGTAAAGAATGGATTTGATCAAAAGCGGGATTAGAACCTCGTGCTGGCCAATGAAGTAATAGCCCTTACCACCTGTTTCCACGGGGCGCTGCATTACATTTACGCGGGCCCGGTAATGCTGATTCATATCAAAAACAGCGGTGTTGAAATTCTTTACGCTTCCGGTAATATTTCTGGCAACGGTGAGCGCTTTGAGAAATACTTCAGGCAGGATGACCGCCGAACCAAAGTTCAAATATACTCCGCCCTCATCAAGGTAAGTCACCTGCTGGCAAAAAATCCGAAAGTCGCGCAGAGAGCAATCTCCGATGGCTTTCCCATCTGCAGAGGGAGACTGATGAATGATATCGGTACCCAGAGCCACATGCACGGTGAGCGGAATGCCGTATTCATAAGCCTTGCCCAAGACAGAAAGCTCGGCATTGGGAGCACTTTGGCTGATGGTTTTACCCACCGCTTCCCCCAGACCCAGGCCTTGTTTACTGCCTTCTGTAATGCTTTTATTGATCCCGTTCGCCGTTTCAAAAGCCATGCCAAAAGAGCCATCCGCCAAAGCTGTGGAGACATCCTCGGAGGTCTGCCCAAAAAAGGCAATCTCATAATCATGCACAATTACGGAGCCATTTGCCGCAATCGCAGACACATATCCGGCCTCCATAAGCTCTATAATAAGAGGGGCGAGGCCACATTTTATCACATGTCCGCCCATGCCGATGATGATGGCTTTGCCTTTAGTTTTGGCAAGTTTGATAGCTGCAATCAGCTCTTTTAAGTCTTTGGCGCTGAGGATATCAGGCAGAGCATCTAAAAAACCATCCAGCTCCACCTTGCCTGGTTTGGCAAAGAGGGAGCTCTCTACTATGCTTTCCCGCGCAGAAATCGAGTAGGTTTTTATCTTATTTAGATTTATTTCTTCGTATTTGCTCACGGTAACGCTCCTCTTCGCTGAAAATGCAGCCACAGTATTGCTGGCGATACATCCCCGCAGCTTTTGATAAGCGGATGCCTTCTTGCCACAGCTCACGCCAATCTTTATAGAAAAAGCCCACTTTATATTTTTCGGCCATCTCTTTACTGAAAGCGATGATGTTATCATGTTTTTGATAGCGGCTATAGAGCAAGGTGCTGCTGAAGGCATCAAATCCGCCTTCAGCAGCTGCTTTAGCTGTGCCTTCAATGCGGGTGCGATAGCAATATTCACATCTTCCCGGGATATCGGACAGGGTATTTTGCAGAAATTCCACCAGGCCATATTGATCATGCTCGATCAGCTCAAAGCCTTCTTGCACAGAATATTCCCGCAAGGCATCCCGGCGTTTTTGATATTCCAAAAGGGGATGGATATTGGGGTTATACCAAAAGGCAGAAACCTTATTCCCCGCTTCTTTGAGCCTCTGATAGGGCGCAATCAGGCAGGGCGCGCAACAGGTGTGAATCAGCAGTCTAAGCACGATCGTAGTGCTTCATATCATCTGGCAGCACGATGGAAAATTCCACCAAACCTGCCACTTCATTATCAAAGAACCAAGGCTGCTGATGAATCAACTTTTTCTGGCCATTTTTGCTGATGGTGTAAGTATTGGGCTCGCCGGTGGCCAGCATGGTCTTGATCATCTCACAGCTGCGGGGCTGGTGTTGATCGAAGAGGCTGGTTCCGATCAACTTTTTCCCGCCTTGTTTACTAAAAGTAGCCGCAGCTTTGTCGTTCATTTCCAGCACGATAGCCTCAAGATCACAGACCGTGATGGCCACAGGCAGTTCTTTTACCCAAGAAAACATAATTTAGAATTCCTTGAGGATGTTGGCAGCCACGATCGAGCGTTGGATCTGATTGGTGCCTTCGTAAATCTGCAATATCTTGGCATCACGCATCATTTTTTCCACGGGATATTCTTTCATATAGCCATAGCCGCCCAGGATCTGAACTGCATCGGTGGTAACTTTCATAGCCATATCCGAGGCAAAGTATTTGCACATGGCGCTTTCTTTGGCATAACGTTTGATTCCGGCATCCACCATTCTGGCAGTTTGGAAGACCAGCGCGCGGGCTGCTTCGATCTCAGTGGCCATATCGGCCAGCATGAATTGGATGGCTTGAAAACTGGCGATGGGTTTGCCAAATTGATGACGCTCTTTGGCGTAGCGCACAGAGGCTTCAAAAGCTCCTCTGGCGATGCCCACAGCCTGTGAACCCACCATCGGGCGCGATTTGTCAAAGACCTTCATGGCAGTAATAAATCCTGTGCCTTCCCGGCCCAAAAGATTGGCCG
>CAXZAB010000177.1:0-5428 GCA_964293715.1 uncultured bacterium
AGGGGCGGGAAGCTTTAACTCGGAGGAGTTTTCAAATACCTGAAACGTGATATCGTTGCGATCGCGATATATCTTTGATATCTGTGACTTAGGATAAAACGAGATAACTCCATCTTGGGTGAGGATGCCTACGCGAGAGTTAACTGTGCCTTGCAGAGTGCCCTCAATCTGTTTTTTGGTTTTCAGCTGGATAATGTCGCTGGCAGCCAGGGCAATAACGAAGAAGAGTAGATTAGCGATAATAATGACTTTTTTCATTGTATTCTCCTTTATAGGTATTGTATTATGGGAATGAGCATGGCTTGAGGGAATTTTGATATGCCCGCTAGATAAATGGGATCATTGGCTATCCTCGGAGACTATGTTCGTGACGTAATGAACCCTATTCTCGGTGACAAATTTTTTGGTTATACTCGTGGGCTCTGATTCATAAATCTTGGCTTCAATTCTGAGCACTGCATTCGCAATTTCGATGAGGATGTCAGTTTGAACTCTCATTTCCGCATAGGTGGCAACACGATTGTTCGCTGTTTTCATTTGGGGCGCTCCTTAGGTGCTAATTTAGTGATAGATACCAAGATAGGGGCGTCCCCTTATATGTCAAGAATAAAGGCACAGAAAGTGGTGGACCACGGAGAGAAGATGCATGGGTACGGCAAGGACAAGCTAGAAAAAGAGGGTAGCGGAATGATAAATGTTTACGTAGTCCCACAATCACATTTGGACTCATTGCATGCTTCAACAATAATCTGCTTGACCTCTGGCCCTGCCAAATAAATATGCTTTCAAAGCATAAGCAGGAGATGATGAATATGACAGATTATCTGGAAGATATTGAAGATCAAACGATAAGTGATGTGGGTGACCTGTGCCTCAAAAGGCGCAATTTCAGCCACTGCCAGTTTGAAAGCTGTGACCTTTCTCAGTTGCATTTCGATGGCATCCTGGATAGCTGTACGTTCAAGGATTGCAATCTCTCACTTACCTCTTTCCAAGATGCGATGCTGCAAGGGGTATCCTTTGAAAGCAGCAAACTGGTGGGGGTGGATTTTACCCGCTGCAATACCCTGGGTCTCGACATAAGTTTTTCAGGATGCCTCCTGCGAAGCTGTAACTTCAACTTTATGGAGCTGAAGAAAACCTCTTTTAAAGACTGCGAAATAATTGAAACGGACTATATCGGTACTGACCTCTCAGGAAGCAATTTCACCGGCGTCACCTTCAGCAGCGTGAATTTTAACAATACAAACCTCAGTAAAGCCAAATTCAATGGGGCACAGGGCTATGCCATTAATCCACTAAACAATAAGATCAGAAATGCCACCTTCAGCCTGCCGGATGCCGTTGCCCTGCTGGAATGTATGGGAATAAAGCTGGTGTAGTAAGGGGTCAGTTTGCTTTCAAGGCAGGCTCCCAAGACTTAGTCCAGCAAGAACAACTCTTTGCTAATGCTATGCTTATTGCCAGGCAAAATCTGTGTAAATCAGTCTGACCTGTGTGAGCATCAAGTTATTGAGCGATGCCCCTATTTGCAGATTTACTTGACAAAAGCTCCTCTTTCCCAGCAGATGATTTTATGGATTCAAGAAAGAGTTATTTAATTGCAGACGGTCAGCATCCCTTGGTGTGCACAGATCTTGTGCGCGACGAGATTATCCTGTACAATTTGGGTAGAGAAGAGGAAGCTCTGCTTTTTGCAGAATTTGAGCGTCTCACCAGCAAGAAAATAGACAAAGAAAGCAAATTGGAGACTCTGTCCGGAGGGCAAAAAGTCGTGCTGATGGCGCTTCTGGCGCTGCATTCACCTGCTCCCAGAATAGAATTCGTGCAGCTGACTCACTCTTTGGATGAAGACAAGGCCGCGCTGATTCTGGATTTGATCAAACAGAGCCGCAAAGAGATTGTGCTCAGGGATCCCTCATGATCACTCTGCCTGCGGGGAAGAGAGAGATCTGGCCGGGGTTTTCACTTAAGCTGGAAAAACCTCTTCACTTTCAGACCGGTGAAAACTACTATCTCAAAGGTGCCAATGGCAGCGGGAAGAGCAGCTTTATTCACCGCGTTTTGCTCTCTGTCCTTGAGAGCAGAAAGGACCTTTATGTGCTGTGTCTGCAGCAGCAGATGCATCTGCAAATCTATGCGCTGAGGGCTCAGGCTGCCATCTTCAAACCGGGCTTTGCGATCCGGGGTGAAGAGGATGTCTGGCGCTACCTCTGGCAGGATCTGGCGGAAAGACAGGACGATCTGCCCGTCTGCGTAATTGCGGACGAGGCTTACAACCTGGATATCCCCCGGGATATCGGCAGACCCATCTGTCTGATTTACAGCTCTCACCGCTATCAATTGGAAGAGACTCATATTTTGGAGTTTGTGCAGAGCAGTCCTCAGGAGACGGTGATCTATGCTTAAACTGATTTTGGCATCGGTACTCTTCCTCTTGTACTGCATCGCTTTTGGCATTCTTTGGTTGCACAATATTCCTTTGCAATTCATCGCTTTGGGGCTTACTTTGCTGCTCTCTCTATTCATCCTGGGAGCCCGCAAAATTGGGCAGCAATTGCTCATTTTGTTGCCGTTTGTATTGATGCTTTCCTTGGTTTACGCCATCTTTATCCTCTTTGGGATCAGCCCCAAAGGCACGGTGCCTCTGGCGTATTGGGTGCATTACGGGCTGCCCCGGGTGCTGCTGTTGCTTAGTTCTTTTCTGGCTTTTCGCCTCTGCTATGCTTATGTGTCTGTGGATGATCTGATCAGCTCAAATTTGGGCATTCACCGGATCAAGTATCTGATTTTGGGCAAGATTTTATATGACGTGGCTTTTCATTCCTATGCCGAGATCAAGATGTGGCAGGAGCTGAGCCCCGGTATGAGACAAAAGCCCAAGGGCTTTAAAATGCGTTTCAAACGAGCTCTGGCCGCCACTTTAGCTTTGGTGCTGTTTACTCTTGCCGAGGCTGAAAGCAAGGGTGAGAGAATCGATAATCTCATTGAAAATTGTCATAAGGAGCAATAATGAAATGGTATTTTACAGTTGGCTTTACCGTCTTGGTGATGGTTACCACTATCCTGATCCGCATCCCCGTTCCGGGAGGCGGGTATTTTAATCTGGGCGATGTCGTCATCGTGTTTTGCGGACTTTATGCCGGACGCAAAAGCGGGCTCATAGCCGGTGGCATAGGTTCGGCTTTGGCAGATCTGATCGGCTTTCCGCTCTTTGCTCCCATCACGTTGGTGGCCAAAGCTTTGCTGGGATTTTTTGCCGGAATGGGCAAAACAGCGGGTGTTTGGATGCGGAATATCTGGCCTTTGATAGGTGGACTTGTGATGGTCCTGGTATATTTTGTGGGCACCTGGATCATGCCCAGTTTTGGCAAAGCCGCCGCTCTGGCCGATGTTCCCGCCAATCTCTTGCAGGCAGGTTTTGGCTTTGTAGGCGGGAGATTGCTGTTTGCAGCTTATACCAAGATCGAAGAGCTGTCCTAAGTTCCTAAAACGCTAAAGACCGACAAGTAAAGCTTGTCCCTTGTCCAAAACAGACTATATTGTAATTAGATGCAAATAATCTCATAAGGTGGAAACATGACGATACCTTTTAATATGAACCGTATGAAAGATACGGAATTGCTTTACCCTCAACGTATTGCCAACATGATTCAGAAGGACTACGGTCTGATTTTTTACAATGAAGGCAACAAGAATTCCCAAGAAAGTAATCATGCTGTGATCAAAGATCATATCGGCATCGCAAGCAGCATCCGCGACATTGAATCATTTTACAAATCCAAGGGCACCAAACCCTGCCTCTTTTCTGCGCTGATGCCGGATGAACTCACCAAGATCATTCCCGCCCTGGAAGAACATGATTTTCAGATTCAAATCATGGAAGAGGAGTATCTCTTGCACGATCATGAAGGAAGCTTGACCCTGGCCAGTGATTTATCTATTAGGCGCATTAGAGACTTGGATATTGATATGATGGAAACCATCGCCCTGGAATATGGGACAGATTCGACGATGAAAGTAGTGGAGCGCCATCTGCAACATCCTTCCTACCATCTTTTGGCGGGATTTCATCAAGATGAATTGGCAGCCTTGGCTTCGGTAAGCACTTATGCAGGATACAGCAGGGTTTCGGACATCTTTACCAGAGAGAAATTCCGGGGCAGAGGCTATGGCGGAGCGATGATTCACTATCTGGTGGATTACCATCGTGGCATCTCCAAAAATTATCTCTATCTCTTTTCAGATCACCCTGCCACCACCAAAGTCGTGGAAAGGGGCGGTTTTAGCAAGTTACCCCTGGATTTCCAGGGTTGGGTGGCGGTTAAAGAAGACTGATACTGGTTCGTATAATCAAGCTTTGCAAGACCGCTCAGCCGGATTTGCAAAACAGAGGCTTGTATCTTAGAAACTGTGCTACAAGTCTTTTTTTTATGCCAATTATCAAAACAGCATTTATGCATAGACTCCAGCCCTTCCCCTTACTCAAGCTCGATTGAGGCCATAAAGCAGGCTAAGATACTGAAATCGTTCGTATTTATGGAACAGAATTTGCTTGCTATTATATCTCAGGATAGCATTCTTAAGATAGTGGCTGTTCAAGCTTCAATAAGGAGGTTTATATGAAGCATGTATTTAGTCTCGTCGCCCTGACGTTAATGTTTTGCAGCGTCTTTGCCATTACGTGGGAGGATACCCCCCATCTCATCGGCGATGCAGCCGTCAGCTTTGCCGGTGAACCCGCCATGCAAGCAGTGGGAGATACCATTTATATCGCTTATCTGTCAAGAATTGACGATAATTCTTCCTCTTTGAACTTTACCAAATCAAACGCGGACAATACCTACACTATCCAGGTGATGGATCATCTGGAGTTTCCAATCAGCTCAGCTCCGGGAGCTCCCAGCTTGGTGCTGGATCTGCCCCAGATCACAATCCTGGTAAAGGGTGAGAATTACCTGTATGAATGTCACTCAGAAGACTATGGCATTGAGTGGACTTGCCGGGCGCTGGATGAAGGCTTGATCGACAGCAATGACCCCTATCCCTTGATGTCATCGTCAGATGAAGGCGTCAGAAATTTCACTGTGAAGTCCCAAGCGACAGATCCCTGCATGAGCTTTATGAACAAGCACAAATCAATGAATGGCACGAACCTTTATTATTATGGCTTTGACGTAGTCACCGGCCCCGTAATGATAAATTCTGATCTGCACATCAAGCAAGCTGGCGGTGGGAGCAACGGCGGCTGGCCCACCTTTTTGGGGCTGGTTACAATCACCGGACAAGTAGTCAGCTCTCCCCTAAATTATCCCCTTACTCAGATTTTTCAAGGCGGGCTGATCGAAAATGCCGTTCCCGAGTTATTACGGCTCAATCTTGTCTTGTTTGGCCACGCCTTTCGTTCGAACGCGCAGGTATTGGGGCA
>CAXZAB010000178.1:0-5389 GCA_964293715.1 uncultured bacterium
CAATGCTGATCCTGGTGAGCTTGTTTTGTGGGCTCGTTTTTGCTGCGGGAGTTCCCCATGCTCCTGCTTCTTACAAATCTGCCTTTGAATTTCAAGCGCAGGACTTTAGTGGTATGGATATTTTCTTCACTCTACCTGCCTTTGAGATCAAAAAGGAACTATCAAACGGGCAAACCTTTCAGAGGATTAACTTGCCCGATGCCAGTACCTTGATGCAGGATGGAATGCCGGAATTGCCCGTCATCACCACCACCATAGCCATACCCCACCAGGGTTCGGTGGTCATCGAAGTGCAAAATGCACAGCACAGCATTCTCAGCCAATACAAGGCCTATCCTCTGCAACAGGGCAACGAACTGGGGCGTCCCAAAGCCTTTGTGCAAAATATAGATTATTATAGCAGCGGTGGAGCCTATCCAGCCTCTGCAGTAGAATATAGCGATCCTATGATCTTGCGTGAATTCAGGATTGTCACCATCCAGGTCAACCCCTTTAGTTACAATGCGGGCACAAACGAACTCACCGTATATGATAATATCCAGTTACGGGTGAATTTTACCGGTGAAACAGGCGTCAACGAACTGCCAGCTCCGGTGCAATATATCTCGCCAAGCTTTGACAAAATCTATAATGCCACCATTCAAAACTATAGTGATTATCGCGATATCATGATCGCGGGTACTCCGCCCCGTTATCTCATCATTCATGGCAGTAGCACAGACGCCATTTTCCATAATGCCATGGATAACTTTGCCCATTGGAAGCGTCAGAAAGGCGCGGATGTGGATGTCTTCAGCACTGCTGCGAATCAGGCGGGCACTTCCAACTCCAGCATTCAGACCTTTATCCGGGGTCGCTATAACAATCTTGCCACGCGTCCTGATTTTGTAATCTTAGTCGGCGATGTCACCGGCAGCTTTAGTGTTCCTGCTTTTTCCTATATCAATGGAGATACAGATTATCATTATACTCACATGAATACCGGAGATATCTTGGGTGATATCTTTATCGGGCGCATATCTGCAGAAAACATCAGTCAATTGCTGGTGATGCTCCAGAAGATATATGTCTATGAAAAGAATATCGATGTGGCCACTGCGGATTGGCTGAATCGGATGGTCCTGGTGGGAGATAACCATCCTTCCGGCATTTCCACGGAGTATATCAACAAATACATCAAAGAGATGGCCGAGGAGATCAATCCGGATTACACGTTCAGCGAGTTCTACGGTCCCGATTTCGGAAGCTTTGTGCCAGGCATCAATACTGCCATCAATCAAGGCGTGGGCTTTTACAGTTTCCGTGGCCTTATCGATTACAGACCGCCCAGTGAATCCTCTCTTTTCAATGGACACAAGCTCTTGCACGCGGTAAATATTACTTGTAGCACCAATAATTACGCTTCCGGCACCTCTCAGATAGAAACTTTTGTCCGTTATGGCACATTGGCAGCTCCCAAAGGAGCGGTTACAGGAATCGGGATGAGCACAAACTACACGCATACCACCTTTAACAACGTCATGCACGGTGGCATCTTTGAAGGGATATTTGTGCACGAGATGCGCACGATGGGCGAAGCGCTTTTACGCTCGCGACTTTATATGAACGATATGTTTGGCGTCTCTTCCCCAGACAATGCAGGCAAGTTTGCTCATTGGTGCAATCTCATGGGAGATCCCACCATGGAAGTGTTTACCGGCATTCCCGGCAGCTTCCAAATCAGCACTGATGATGCCATCCCTTTGGGGATCACTCTCTTGGGTGTAGCGGTCACAGATGCTGCTGATCTTGCCCAGGAAGGAGCTTCGGTAGTGCTGTCGATGGGGCAAAACATCCTCAGCCGCGGCTACAGTGATGCCCAGGGCAACGTGATCCTCGTCTTGCCGGATAATATGACAGCCGGCGAAGCCACAATCACGGTGAGCAGTCATAATTTTAAACCCTTGCAGAGCACGATAGACATTGTGGATCTGCCCACTTTGGTCCCTGCTGCTATCATTATTGATGACGACAATCAGGGCGCTTCAGAGGGCAATGGAAACGGTGTCGCCACTGCCGGAGAAATTGTGGAGATCTTTTTTGGTCTCAGAAACACTGGAGATTATACCATTTCCGGCGTTTCTGGCACTGTGAGCTCAGATAGTCCCTGGATCACCATCCTCCAGGGCGAGATCAATTATCCCGATATCGTGGGCGGAGGTACCCGCAACAATTTTACCCCAATCGTAATCAAAATAGATCCTGCCACACCGCATTTGGCCATGCTCAGGCTGTATTTGACACTTACAGATTCATATAATCAAAGCTATCATTTGTCCGAATTTATCCCGGTGGAAGCCGCTAAGATTATTTTCGTGGAGATCAACGTCCTTGATTATGAAAATAGTATCCTGGAGCCAAATGAGACGGCCAATCTCAGTATTACCCTCAAGAACATTGGAGCTACGCCCATAAACAATGTCCAAGCCCGTCTTTATGCCGAAAATCATCTGCTCTCTATAGTCCGTAATACTGCACTTGTGGGCTCTATGCCTCTGAACCATTCAGTCAGCAGCTCCGAGAGTGAACCCTTTATCGCCTGGCTGCGTCCAGAAACCTTGCCCGGTACGGTAATACCCATGTATGTAACGCTGTACAACGCTGCCGGTTTTGAGCAGATTGTTTATTTCAGCCTCACGGTAGGGCAGGTCACCCAAACTGATCCCTTAGGCCCGGATAGCTATGGTTACGTGATTTATGATTGGACTGACCTGGCTTATCCTGAAGTGCCTGAATATGATTGGCTGGAGATAGCTCCACAGGAAGGTGGTGCGGGCACTGCCTTGCCTATCTATGATGCTTACCACAGCAGTGATGAAGGCGATCAGGTGGGGGCACAGTCTCTCGCTGTGGTCAATCTGCCTTTCCCCTTCCAGTTTTATGGCCGGATCTATTATCAGATCACAGTTTGTTCCAATGGCTTTATTGCTCTGGGTCACACGGAAAACGGTGAATTCAGGAACTTCCGTTTGCCAGGTGCCATGGGGCCCAGCCCGATGATTGCTCCTTTCTGGGATGATCTTGCCACCCATTCCGGCAGTGGCATCTATACTATGTTTGATCGCAGTAACCACTCTTTTATCATCGAATGGTATAAGCTGAAAAACGGTAAAAATGGTAGTTCACTTGAAACGTTCCAAGTGATTCTCTATGATCAGGATAATTACCAAACCAGTCTTGGGGATGGCCCCATCAAATTCCAATATCATACCTTTAACAACGTTGATTCTCAATCTGGAAACAGACATGGAAACTATTGCAGCATCGGTATTGAAGACCACAGCGGCACCCGGGGCTTGGAATATACCTTCAATAACACCTATCCCACGGCTGCAGCTCCGCTTTCACATGGTAAGGCATTGTATATCACCAATGTTCCCACCTACCACGAAGCGGTGAATCTGGTGATTACGGACACCTTTTTGGATGATGCAAACAACATAGTGGAGCCCGGAGAAAACGCAAGTCTGGGCGTACTCTTGAAAAATTCCGGGAATCAATTGGCAATCGATATCACAGCCACCCTCAGCACTACTGATCAGTATGTGACTATCGGATCAGCCACCTCCGGATATTTCGCTCTGTATCCTGGCACAAGTGGCGTAAACCGCATCCCCTTCACGTTCACTGTGAGCCAGGATTGTCCGGCAGGCCACGTTATCCAATTTATCTTGGATCTTGAGTCTAATGGAATCAATTGGTATCGTCAATTCAGCATCCAGGTAAATTCTGCTCAATTGCACTATCATTCCTTCTTTATCTCGGATTATGAAAGCAATTTTAATGGCGTGATCGATCCCGATGAAGCGGTGAAGCTGATCATTAACCTGCATAATTCCAGTGTGGTGGATGCCCGGAATATCAGCGTTTCCCTGGATAGTGCTATTCCCAATCTCAGCATTGCCAATCCCCAGCAGACTATTCCTCTGATCGCCGGAAATCAGATCAGGCAGCTTGTCTTTGATCTGGATTTTGAGGGTGTCACAAGTGATGCCGGCTATCTGCCCCTGCATTTTACCGCCAGTCCTTTCAGCGGGGAAGCTGTAGACGTAAACCTGCAAATTCCTTACAATCTGGCCGATGGTGACATCAATCTCAAGCCTGGTTTTGTCCAGGGTCTGGTGTATGTGATTTCCACTATCGATCCCAGTTTGGTTACAGTGATGTCTTCGGGACGCTTTGTTACCAATCCCAATAGCGAAGGGAGCTTCAGATTGTATCTGCCCCATGGCACCCATTCTGTTTCTGCCAGTTTGCCAAATCACCAGAGCTCCAGCTTGAACAGCATTCATATCGATGATGATACACCGGTGGTTTCAGCAGAATTTACGCTCATTGATCTGCCCCCTGTGGAAAACCTCATTCTCGAAGTGAATAATTATACCGGTGACCTGCAAATACTCTGGACTCCTCCATCCGAGCCGATTCTCCCCATTTCTGCTTACAGAGTATATCGCAGGTTTGATAGCGGCCCCTTTGAGCTGGGTTTGCAAACCGAAGATGCCTCATACTCTGAATTTCTGGACTATGACGGAGTGTACCAATACTACATCACCGCGGTCTATTTGGGTGAAGAAGGCACTCCTTCGGATATATTAAACGTTCCCTACCCCTATACTGGCAATACAGACCCTCATACTCCAGGACTCCAGACCGCTCTGGGTAAAAACTATCCCAATCCTTTCAATCCCACTACCACCCTTTCATTTACCCTGGCTGAGTTTGGCCCCGCCAGCCTCACAATCTACAACGCCAAAGGCCAGCTGGTGCGTCAATTGGCTGATTCTGCCTATACTGCCGGGCAGCATTACCTGCTGTGGGATGGACGCGATACCATGGGACGTCCGGTTTCTTCAGGCTTATATTTCTACCGCCTGCAAACCAAGGACTTTAGCCAATCCCACAAAATGATTCTGATGAAGTAATGCCGGCTGAAAATCTGAAATCCCCTTTGTTGCTTGAGGCATCTTAAGAGACTGTTCAATTCCTTCCCCCAGTTCACGCCACTTTCTTTACACTTTAAGGTGAATAAGTGGCCAAAGCCTATCCCAATCCATATTATCCAGGCATAATACCTGCAAAGCGGGAACGGGGCGCTATTTTAGACATCAATTTGGGATAGAGGGGCTTAGCTGCTTAGTTTGAAGGAGAGTCTTGGACTTCAAGCGGCAAAGAGAGTCTTTTTCATCCAACAGATAAACCAGCATTCTTGGGTACTTTCTCATTTGAGAGACTTGATCAGATGTCTATCTAGCCTTAATCAAGCGTTAAGAATTAACGCTTGATTAAGGCTAGATAAAGATATGATCGACGCCCCGGAAAGAGGGAGAAAAGATCAAATTTGCTATCT
>CAXZAB010000179.1:0-5384 GCA_964293715.1 uncultured bacterium
TCCTGGCCCAAAATTATAAGGGCTACGAAAATCTGATGAAGCTATCCTCGGCATCATATATAGATGGATTTTATTATAAACCCCGCATCTCAAAAGCCTTGCTTGAAAAGCATAACGAAGGCCTTATTTGCCTCTCCGCCTGCGTAAAAGGCGAAATTCCCTCCTTGCTTTTGGCCGGACGGCAACAGCAGGCCAAAGAGGCTGTGCTTTGGTACAAGGAGCTTTTTGCAGATCGCTATTATCTGGAGATTCAGGATCACGGTCTTGATATGGAAAAGACCGCAATGCCTCAGGTGATCGCTCTGGCCAAGGAATGTGACGTTCCCTTGGTGCTGACCAATGACTGCCACTATTTGCATCAGGAAGATCATGAAGCTCATGACATTCTGCTCTGCATCCAAACCGGGAAGCTGCTCAACGATCCTCACCGCATGCGTTACGATACCACACAGCTGTATTTTAAGACTTCCGAACAGATGAGAGATATCTATCCTGAGGTACCCGAGGCTTATGAAAACACCCTCAAAATAGCCGATAGGATCGATCTTACGCTTTCTTATGACGAATTCCTGCTGCCTGAGGTTGATACCCCGCCGGGGTTTACCGGAATGGCAGACTACCTGAAGCATCTCTGCTATGATGCGGCTCAGAAGAAATATCCTACGTTTGAAGGGGAAGTGCAGGAGCGCATTGATTACGAACTGGGCGTGATCGGACGGATGGGCTTTGATGGTTATTTTTTGGTAGTGAAAGATATCATAGACAATGCCCGCAAACAAGATGTGCCAGTGGGTCCGGGACGCGGATCAGCAGCGGGCAGCATCATCGCTTATCTGCTGGATATCACCAAGATTGATCCCTTGAAATACGGTCTTCTCTTTGAAAGATTTCTCAATCCTGATCGTATTGGTATGCCGGATATAGATATCGATTTCTGCGCACAAAATCGTAGCAAAGTGATAGATTATATGGTGCAAAGATACAATCGGGAAAGTGTAACCCAGATTATCACCTTTGGCACCCTGGGCGCCAAAAGCGTGATCAAGGACGTGGCCCGGGTGCTTTCGGTACCTGCTTCAGAGGCCAATGAGATCACCAAGACCATTCCCGGCGTGGTAAAAAACCTGGAAGATGCCCAAAAGCAATTCCCTGAATTTGCCAGGCTGATCAATGAAAATGAGCTCTATCGCAGTATCCTGAAACATTCAATCGTTCTGGAAGGCTTGATCCGGCAGACCGGAATCCATGCTGCCGGAGTGGTGATCGCCCCCGGAGACCTCACAGACTATGTGCCTCTGGCTTGCAGTGTGCAAAAAGATGGCGAAAAAGTGATCCTCGTTCAGTATGAAGGCAAATGGCTGGACGAGCTCAAAATGCTCAAAATGGATATTCTGGGCCTCAAAACCCTTACCTTAATAAAGAAGACCATCGATCTGGTGAAACAGAGCCACAATGTGGACATTGACATAGACACTCTGCCTCTGGATGACAGACAAGTTTTTGCCCTGCTCAGCAAAGGGGAGACTGATGGGGTTTTCCAGTTTGAGAGCGAAGGCATGCGCAAATACCTCATCGATCTGAAGCCCAACGTCTTTGAAGACCTCATCGCCATGGTAGCACTCTACCGGCCGGGACCGATGCAGTTTATCGATAGTTTCATCGCCAGAAAACATGGCCAGGAAAAAGTGCAATATGATCATCCTCTGGTGGAAAACACCCTGAAGGAAACCTATGGCGTTACCGTTTATCAAGAGCAGGTGATGAGGATTTCCCGTGAACTGGGCGGCCTCTCCGGTGGCGAAGCCGATACCCTGCGTAAGGCTATCAGTAAAAAAGATACCGGTCTGATGATGAGGTTTCAGGAAAAGATCATCGCCGGAGCTTCTAAGAACCAGGTTCCGCGGGAAACGATCGATAAGATCTGGCATGATTGGCTGAAATTTGCCGAATATGCCTTCAATAAAAGTCATGCTACCTGCTATGCTTTGGTAGCCTATCAGACAGCCTGGCTCAAAACGCATTACCCGGTGGAATTTATGGCGGCGTTGCTCTCTTTGGAAGATGATCCCAGCGCTGTTCCCAATAAGATCGAAGTCTGTAAGAATATGGGCATCAATATCATCCCGCCCAATATCAATCGCAGTGATGCCGAATTCAGCGTGCATGGCAGCGATGTGCTGTTTGGGCTCAGAGCCATCAAAAATCTGGGTGAAGCCGCTATGCGGGCAGTGGTGGAAGACCGTGAAGAGAATGGGATCTATAGCAATATTTACAATTTCTGCTCTCGTCTGGACAGCTCTTCGGTGAATAAAACCGTATTGGAGAGCCTGATTGCCGCTGGTGCCATGGACGAGCTGGAAGGCAGCCGGGCACAAAAATGGGAAGTGATCGAACAGGCTTTGGCGCTTTCTTCAGGAGACCAACGCGATCGTAAAAGGGGACAGACTTCTCTCTTTGATCTGATCGCAGATGAGGATGATACCGACTTTTTCCCGCCTCTGCCTGAGGTGGAAGACTGGAGCTATCTGCATCAATTGGATCAGGAGAAATCCGTGCTGGGCTTTTATCTGAGCGGACATCCTCTGTTTGAATACCGGTCTTTGATGCGTTATCTGACTAACGTCAATTCCGAAACGGGCAAGAATAAATATACCGATCTTGCCTTGGTAGGCATTGTGTCCAATATCTCCCGTAAAAGGGATTCCAAGGGCAACCCCATCGCTTTTGTGGAAATGGAAGATATCGGGGGGAAATTTGAAGTGCCGCTTTTTAACCGTGATTTTGCTAAATACATCGCAAATTTGCAGATCGGGGAAATCTATCTCGTTATGGGTAAAAGAAGTCAGTACAACGGCAATGATAGCGGAATTCTGCGGGTCTTGCCCAGCTCGATGATTGCGCTGGAGGATCTGCCCCAGACACTCAAAGGCCGCATGAGGATTAACCTCAGAGTGACGCAAATCAATAAAGATATCCTTGCAGAAATTGCCTCCTGGAGCAAGCGGCTACCTGGACACATAGTTTTACAACTGGAAGTGGAGGCTGCGGATCGGGAGAAATACCTCCTGGAAACCAAGACCGGCATTTTCCCGGATAACGCAGCTCTGGCCTGGCTGGAAAAACTGGGTCTGGATTTCAGATTTGATTGCAATGACAATGACGAAGAAACTACTTAGCCTTCTGCTCTTTGGCCTGTTTATGCTGCCGCTGCTGGCTCAGGAGATCGTCTTTGAGCGCTATGAAAGCGGGATGGATATCTGGGTCATCATGCCTTACGATATCGTCCTTTTTGGCGGCGGAGATGAGAGCGCCGAATATCAGCTTTCTACTCAGATCAAAGACTCCCGGGGTAAGCAGGTGGCTGTGGATGAACAGATTTTAGAGATCCCGAACCGGGACTGGCTAAAGAGTACTGCCATCCCGATCCGGCAGAGCCACGATTTGCCCACCGGCAGTTATACCCTGAATATCGCTCTGCGGAATCGCAAATTAGGCGACAAACAGAATTTTGAGCGCAGCTTTAATGTAGGGTCAAAAGCCACCGAAATCGGACAGGCTTATCTGATTGCAGAGCGGGAAGGATTTCACTATATTCCTGCTATACTGGCAATGCGGGATCTGCAGAGCTTGCTGCTCAGGATCAGCTATGGCGTACAAGCCCAGAGCTTGAGACTGTCTATAGATGGCAGCCGGCACGATTTTGAGCTTTCTCAGAGCCCTTTTGAGCTTGATCTCAAGGAGTTTACCCGGCAGGATAGCATTGCCGACTTGGGCATTGACATCACCGAAATGAATATCCGCTATCAGTTGGAACCGCTTTTGTACCGGCCTTGGTTCTCCTTTGGTACACGTTATTCCCTGAAAGATCAATTGGACCAATTGCGTTATATCGCCACTCAAAATGAATGGCAGACCCTGAGGAAGGTGCCCAAAGACAAATACCAGTATGCCATTGAAAGCTTTTGGCAGGCCAATGATCCCACCCCGGGGACGATCCGCAATGAAAACCGCGATCTCTTCAACCAAAGGGTACTGCATGCCGATGAGAAGTTTACTATCCACAAGAGAATGCAGGGCTGGAAGTCTGATAGGGGACGCATCTATATCAAGTTTGGCGAACCGGATCAGATCTCCACGGATGCATTTCCCATCGGGCGTGCGCCCAGCATCAGCTGGCATTATTATAGACTGAACCGGGTCTTTGTCTTTACCGATGAACGCGGCTTCGGCCAGTATAATTTAAGGAACAAGGATGATGAATACCTCGATTATTAAAAGACTGATCATTACCGTTTTCTGCTTGGGGATCTTGGCTTCCCTGGCGGCGCAGGAAACTCTGAACATGCACTTGGACCACACCCGGTTTCTGGATTCCCAGGGCAAGACTATCGTCCTTTTGGACTACCAGATTCCCTATCGCAGCCTGATCTTTTTGGCGCATAGCGGGGCTTATTTTGCCGAGGTGGATATCTTGCTACAGATTGCCAATCAGGATTCGGTGATATACTCCCGCACTGTGACGGATAATATCGGCATCAGCAGCAAGTATGACGCTTTATCACAACAGAAATCTTATCTGAATCGGCTGAGTTTTCAGGTGGACGAAGAGGACTACCGGGTCAGCTTTTCTGCCACCGATGTGAATTCCGAGCGGGTCTTTCATTGGGAATTTGACGTTTCTCCTCTGCCTGAAGGCAGCCGCATCAGCGATCTTGAACTCAACAGCAGAGTCTATGCCGACAGCAGCGCGCATCATGAAAAGTTTCGTCGTGGAGACATGGTCTATGAGCCTGTGCCTTCGATAATTCTGGAAAGACAATATCATGAATATGCGCATCTGTATCTGGAACTTTATACCCCCGAGGCCGAACTGGATGAACCCCAACTTCTCATGCTCAGTTTGGAGCAGGATAAAGATCTGATCATAGACGAATATATGGATACCACAGTATCTGCCAGTACTCAGGCTTTCACCCTGAAGATCCCCCTGATAGATCTGGACGCAGGTAAATATCAGGGCACAGTAAGCCTGCAAGCCGGCGATATCCTGCAAAGCCGGGAGTTTGAATTTGTCCTATCCGAAGCCACAGAGACTATGCTGAGTCTATTTCCTGATCCCGATGAAGAATACAGACTCATGCGCTATTTTATGACCAGTAAGACTCTATCCAATTGGGAGACTTTGGAGCCAGAATCCAAACGCCGCTATATCACCAACTTCTGGATGAATATGGCGATCAGCACCCAGATGTCCGAACAGGGCATCATGGACCTGGTTCACGAAAGGATAGAACACGCAAACCGCTATTACTCATCTCAGATCCCCGGCTGGCTCAGCGATATGGGGCGCATCTATATCCGCAATGGCGCTCCGGGAGATATCG
>CAXZAB010000180.1:0-5366 GCA_964293715.1 uncultured bacterium
TTGATCAATGAGCCCAAGGCGAAATATATCCTGGATGAATTCCAGTATGCCCCCAACATCTTGTCTTTCCTCAAAGAGTTGGTTGATATCAATCAGATTGAGGGTCAATTTATACTTACAGGCTCCAATCAATTTTCTATGATGCGGGATGTATCGCAATCCTTAGCGGGTCGGACGGCGGTTTTGGAGCTGCTTCCCTTTAGCAGCCGAGAAGCGTACCCCGAAGGTGATCTAGACTTGAACACGGTGATCTACCGTGGTTTTTATCCCAGGCTGGTTGCGCAGCAGATGAACCCCGGAGCGTTTTACGATTCCTATATCCAGACCTATCTGCAAAGAGACCTAAGGCAGCTTATGAATGTACAGAATATAGAGGCCTTTGGCAGATTCCTGTCCTTATGTGCAGGCAGAACGGGCGGCATACTGAATAAAGTATCGCTTGCCAATGATACCGGAGTCGATACAAAAACTGTGAGCAATTGGTTAAGCGTGCTTCAGGCCAGTTATATCATCTATTTGCTCCCCTCCTGGCACGGCAATGTATCCAAACGCCTCATAAAAAGTCCAAAACTGTATTTTTATGATACCGGGCTTGCCTGCAGGTTACTACAAATCAGGAATGCCGATGATTTGGCCAGTCACCCTCTGCGGGGCAATCTCTTCGAAACTCTCATTGTTTCTGAAGCGGTGAAATTTTATCACAATCGTGGGATTGACCCTCCCCTCAACTATTTCCGCGAATCAAACGGGACAGAGGTCGATCTCATTGTGGAAAAAGCGGGAAGGCCATATCCCATCGAAATCAAGTCTGCTGCCATGATCAACCACTCATTCTATAGCAATCTGGGCAAGTTCAGAGCCTTGGTCTTTGGTGCAGGTGAAGGCCGGCTGGTATATTCCGGGTTGCAGAGCTGGCGGGACAGAACTTACCGGAATGTGGGCTGGAGAGATTTATACCAGGAATTACAGATGATCGAGATAGGGGACGAAAGATGAAACAATTCAAACTTATTCTTTGCCTGATCATACTCCTGCCAGTGGCGCTTTCGTCCTTTGAGGGGCACAAAGGCAGGATTAATATAGAAGTGCAGGATCTGGACAGCCTGGCAGTCGAAGGGGTGAATGTCGCTTTGTTTCAGGCAGAGAGGAAGGTGATAGAGGGTAAAACGAAGCCAAGAGGGGGTCTGGCCTATTTTAATGTTCCCACGGGTCCCAATTGGCTGAAGCTTAGCAGATTTGGTTATTATGATATAGATTCCATGTATGTGTATATCAAGGAAGAAGGTAGCTCTCATTTTACGATACGGATGGATCAGGATCCTGACAGCGTCCAGCCTCAGCGTGATCCTCAGAGAGGTAGGCTTGTGATGCGCTTGCGCTCTTTCGACGCAAATATGCACCCCATCGCCGGAGCGAGCTATGAAATCCAACAGGCCGATTCGCTGTTCGCCAGAGGATACACATCAGAGCGCGGATTAGCCCTTGAGTATCTGCCACCGGGCAAATATACATTGGTACTCGGGAAAAAGGGATTCAAGAGGACGAGGATTTGGGATATCCCGATCAGTAAGCATATGACCACACATCTTCCCCTGACCATGTATCTGGAAATGACCTGGGATAAAGAATCTGATTACCAATACTCACCCCCGGATATGGGAGGAAGGTCGGACTAAACGTTTTATAGAGCTTACCTTGGGCAAGCAGAGGCAGTTCAATCAAAGCATTTAGACTGCTCCAAATAAGTATCAAGCTAAAGCGATCGCCACCATTACTCTTTTTATGATTGACTCCTATTTCACCAAGGTTATCTTCTTGGCTATCTGCGGATTGCTTGTATCACGGAGCAGATATACTCCTGTGGGACATCTTTTGCCCTCATTATCCAGCCTGTCCCAGACTATCTGTGCGCCAGGACCGGCTGCACTGCTCATGGGGATACTCCTCACTTTCTGCCCCTTGATATTGTATATTTCAATACCGTTGCCAGGAGCTTTGTGGTGCTCACCAGATCCCAGCTCGATGGTGACGGAGTTTTGGGCGGGATTCGGATAGGCTACAAGATTCTGGATAGGGCAGAGGATGGCGTCATCAATTGAATCTGGGTTATAGTTTGTTGTGATTATCTGAAACAATAAACCGTTACCCATGCGAGCGGTTACCAAAAGGTCTATGTTGCCATCGCTATTGACATCACCCAAAAAGTAAGCATAGTCACTTCCACCTATCGCATCTGGATAATAAACATGTTCATAAGAGTTGATCATCTGATCTTCTGTGGTAGAGACACTCAAATAGTACTCCACGCAGCAAGGATTCACCGATCCCTTCATATTCACTATATAAGTAGCATCATCTTTTGCAGCAAAGAAATATGGAAATGAACGATCTACCGGAAGATTGAGTTCACAAGGCCCACCCGATAGATCGGCATTTCCCCAAAGTATCATGTTTGGGGATCTTACTATCACCAGATCATCAAAACCGTCCTGATTGAGATCTCCGTCCATAATCAACGCTGCTCTGATAAAACTTTGGTCAAACAGGTATGTTGCATCTGCAACGTTATCAAAATTGGCAGATCCCAGGAAAATCTTTAGTACCTGCGGGTGATTCTCTACACTACCATAATACATGGACCAGGTAGCAAGATCGCTGAAGCCATCTCCATTAAAATCTCCCACAGAGAGGCTGCGGCCAAATTCTTCTGCCATTTCTCCACAATAAGACCAGTCAGAAATGAGATCAAAGCCCGGTCCGCCATAGAAAATATCCACCTGACCATAATGACATAGATTGCTATGTTCTGAGTAGATCACCAAATCGCTGAAGCCATCGCCATTAAAATCTCCTGAAATATCCACATTGCTGCCAAAGTGCAAGCCCCAGGATTCGATTCCATAATCAATACCATACAAGATGACGTCTGCTAAGGTGTCAAAATCCGGACCGCCATAGTAAACGTGAACCCGCCCCGAAGCCTCTGCTCCATTGTACCCAGGTTCTGAGATCACCAAGTCGCAATACCCATCGCCATTGAGATCTCCATTATAGGCGATGGAGCTGCCAAACAGATAATGAGGGCCGGGAATGGCAGGATCTGTAATAATGTAGTCCGGTGTGTTGCTCAAGGTTTCGCCTCCCAGATAGATATAGACGTCTCTTCTGCCCAGAGCGCTGCCTATGGGGTGTCCAGCGATTATAATATCGTTATATCCATCCCCATTGATATCTCCATTACCTTTCACGCTTCCACTCCAGCTGCCCAAATCGCTTTCAAAGGGAGATTCGATAGTGTGCAGCAGCTGCATAGGCGTTTGCCCTAAGGCAACACCAATTGCAATCAGGAAGAATCCAGTTAATAGTAGTTTTCGCATAATAAGTCCTTGAGTATTTTGATACTCCTTAGATTTCAGCCTTTATATATAGGCTCTGTATATATAGTGTCGAAACGGCGAAAATGGGGGTCGTGAATCAGCGACTATTTTCGTTTAGGCAGGAAATTATTTTTTCATAAGACCAGAGAGATCGCCCCTTCTCCTTTGGTATCAGTATATTATCAGGAATATTACGCTGAGCGACAAATTGATTTCTTATGCAGCTTTCCACCTCTACGTGCTTACGTTTATCGATGTTAATAAATATTGTGGATGCTAAGGGGCCCTCCTCAGGGCTCAAATGAAAGAGGATAAGCCGGTATCTCAGTTCTGAAATCATCGTGATGCCCCAATCCTCTATACTCTTGTAGCCGGATAAAACTTCGGGCAGGTCCGGGTGCAATTTGGCCAGAGCTTTGTTTGATTCCTCGTCTGTAGCAATGCTGAGTGCCAAGAGCTTGCGAATAAAGTGTTGGATTACTCTGTATTGATTGTAATCAAGTATGTCCGGGCTGTCTTCCCAACCCAAGGCGAGCAGAATCTCGGCTTTTAGATCCCTTAGTATTTTCCTGCTCCTGCTTTTCGCCGTTTCGTAAGCAATGTTATTGGCTTTGGCGTATGCCTTCAGGCTGTCATATTCTTTCAGCTGGAGATAGGATTTGTAATTGGGACCCTGGAATACAGACTCCGGAATCACATGCAGGTATTCTTCCAAACCTGTCTTAGTGGCATTATCCAAGGTCTGTGAAATTAGTTCCCCCTCAGCGTGCAGGTCCCGATACAGAGCCTGTTCATCTTTCTTAGCCCGGTAATGCTCGCAGAGCAGGTTATGCGCCACTTTTCTCACCCAATTAGCAATCTCATTGATCCGATTCTGGGATTTTAGCAGGCAGCAGATAGTTTCCTGGGCAATATCGTTTGAGAGCTCCGGATTTCGGGTTCTCTGCAGACAGTATTGAAATGCTGCCATGCGGTAGGCCGTAAAGAGCTCTTCAATCACTTTGGGATACACCAGCTGAGCCTGGCTTATAGGGCTGTCTGCGGAGGGCGGAGCCTTGAGCAAGCTCAGCAAAGCATAATTAACCGCATCCTTTGCAATATTGAGGTTTTTAAAGCTGTCTTGGCCAAATCAGCTATGCTGCGTACGATATCATCATAATGTTCAAGGTCGATAGATAATGCAGTCTGTTTCATTGTTCCACCTGATTTAGGTTAATCCGTTTAAATCCTGATGTTTGGTGTAAATCCCAAACAAAATCATAGGCGATTTGAGGACATTTTAGGTCCTCGCTTCTTGTGAGTTTTCTGCGGTCAAGAGTCACGTTTCAAATATTGTTGCAAATTACAACTTATAGTCTTACAATTATTTGAGAACATTCTAAGTTCCCGTTTCTAACAAATAATTAATGATGAATGGACTCATTACATTGTTTTTCATCTTTGCTTCTGCGGTCAAGTTATTTATTTATTGTGCTCTCGGATATTTAGGTTTTAGCGTTTTAGCGTTTTATCGTTTTAGGGTTTTAGCGTTTTAGCGTTTTAGCGTTTTATCGTTTTAACGTTTTATCGTTTTAACGTTTTATCGTTTTAACGTTTTATCGTTTTAGGGTTATGGCAGAATGCGTTCATTCCACCGCCAAAGTTCAAATTGTCCTCCCCAATTCTCCATTTTCAATTTTCAATTCTCAATTCTCAATTATCGCCCAATTCTCCATTTTCAATTTTCAATTCTCAATTATTCCCCCAATTCTCCATTTTCAATTTTCAATTCTCAATTCTCAATTATCGCCCCAATTCTCCATTTTCAATTTGGCATGTCACCCCTTTGAGTATCCACTTGTGGATAAACCAGCATTCTGGGGTTCTTTCTGCTTTCGGGAACTTCATCACACGTTAATCTACCCTTAATCAAGCGTTAATTGTTAACGCTTGATTAAGGGTAGATAAAGATATGATTGATGCTCTTCAGGGAGGGAGAAAGGATCAAAT
>CAXZAB010000181.1:0-5339 GCA_964293715.1 uncultured bacterium
CCCATCACGTTGTTTGAGCCAAAGTTTTTCACTTTTCCGCCCACGATGATGGTGGGGTCCAGGCCTGCAGTTTCCAAAACGAGCCCGGCCATGGAGGTGGTGGTGGTCTTACCATGAGTACCGGAAATACCTATGGAAAAGCTCATGCGGGTAATCTCTGCCAGCATTTCAGCGCGACGGATAACGGGGATTTTGAGGGCTTTGGCGGCAACGATTTCAGCATTATCATCTTTTACAGCGGAAGATTTTACCACCACGTCTGCATCTTCGATCTGGCTGGGATTGTGTCCTTCGGCTATCTTGATGCCGATGTCTTCCAAATGCTCTGTGATCTCGGTCTTTTTCAGGTCAGAACCGGTAATTTGCAGGCCCTGATTGTGCAGAAATTCTGCGATTCCGCTCATGCCGATGCCACCGATGCCGATGAAGTGTATCTTTCTGGTTCTGCCAAGCATATCATATCTCCTTGTAAAAGTTTATAATGTCCTGTGTGATCTCAAACACAGCCGTATTTTCAGGCAAGGTGTCAAGCTTTTCTTTCATATTTTCGAGGCTGAGCTCTTTGATCAAAGCCAAGAGGGTTTGTGCGCCAAATACACTTTGCTCCAGCACTTCTGCCACGCCTTTATGCTTTTGAGCCAAGGCGTTGTAGTGCTGATGGTTATCTGCTGCAGAAGGCAAGGGGATCAGGATGGCGGGAAGCCGGGCATCTTCCAGCTCGGCAATGGTCATGGCTCCGGCGCGGGTGATGGCCAGATCGCTGATGCGCATCATAGCGGCCAGAGCGGGATGAAAATCAAAGATATACAGGCCTTCCCGACCACTGTGCAGAGGATAAAACTCCTTATAAGTGGTGCGTCCGGTTTGCCACAAGATCTGCCAATCATCATCTAAAAGTACGGTGACCACGCTGGCAATCACGCTGTTTATGGCCAAAGAGCCTTGTGAGCCGCCGGTGATGAGCAGGGTCTTTTTCCCCTCTTCGAAGCCGATTTCCGTGAGATCAAAGGCGCTGGATTCAGTTTGTTTGAGAATAGGGATGCCAAAATCCCTGAGGTTACCGATCTTCACATACTTGCGGGTATCTTCAAAAGAGATATATAGCCGGCTGAGATATTTTGCCAGATGGCGGGTGGTGAGTCCGGGATAGGAATTGCTTTCATGCAGGAAACACGGGATTTTCAAGCTGAGGGCAGCCAAGGCCACTGGTCCTGCCACAAAACCACCTGTGGTAATCACTCCATCGATCTTATGGGAGCTCAGATGCTGGCGAGACCGCATGATGCTGCCGGCCAAATAATAAGGGAAGAGCAGATTGCTGAAGGTCATTTTGCGATACAGCTTTTGCACCCGGATGGTCAGGAAGGTGTATTTATGCTGCGAGGCAAGACGCTCTTCCATGCTGTCGCTGTTTCCGATAAAGATACATTCATGACCTTGCATGGTGAGTTCATCCGCCAAAGCCAAAGCCGGGATGATGTGTCCGCCGGTCCCGCCGGCACCAAAGGCAAATCTCATAGTTCTCTCCTCTTGGCAGATATATTCAGGATCACTCCTACCCCTATGCTATCCATCATAATGGCGCTGCCGCCATAGCTGATAAAGGGCAGGGTGTTTCCAGTGGGTGGCAAGATGCTCATAGCCACTCCGGTATTTACTAAAACGTTGCAAAAGATATTCATCGCCATGCCTGCGGCCAGCAGTTTCAGATACATACTTTCTTGTCTCTCTGCTACCCGCATACTGGCAAAAAAGAGGGTGCAGTGCAGCAAAAAGACCACCATGGCACCGATATAGCCGGTTTCCTCACCGATGATGGTATAAACGTAGTCTGTGCGAATTTCAGGCAGAAAATAGTGCTTTGCCCGGCCGCGGGATATCCCTGTGCCCAGGATTCCACCGCTGGTAAGGGCAGTAAGACTTTCCCGCACTTGATAATCTCCATCACTGGAGCTGGAAAGATCACGTTCCGGGAAAAATAATGAGTATTTCTTGAAGGAACGCATACGATTCATACGGAAACTGTCTCCCTTGATGATGATGAGGCTGCCGCCTATCATACTCATGATCAGTATAACGAGCAGAATCCGCTTACGGATTCCGGCATAAAGCAGCATACCCATCAGGGTCATTCCTGCGATGATGATGGTGGACAGATGCTTTTCGACAAAGATCAAGCCAAAAACGACGATAGTTAAAAGGGTCAAAGCGGGGAAGTTTTCCGGGAAGCGCAAGATGTTCTTGGTTTGCCTGAGTAGCTCGTTCTTTTTGTCCAAGACAGAGGCATAGAAGAAGACCAAAGCGATACGCGCAAAAAAGGAGGGCTGAAAACTAAAAGGACCAAAGCGGATCGTACGCGTAGCACCTTTGATGCTGGCCCCTTTGACCAGCACAAAGATGAGCATCATAATGGCGATATAGACAAGCCAGGTATTGGTGAAGCGCAATTTCTCAAGTTTGAAGGCATAGAGGATGACGATGGCCACGACAGCAGAGACGATAGTGAAAAGTAACTGCTTGTAAAAATAAGTCATTGAGCCTTGCACAGAGGTGATATCCACCATCACGATCAGCCCGATCACGCATAAAAGCAGATAACTGATGAGCACCCAGCGGTTAAAATCCACTACATAAGTGCTGAATCTATTCTTTTTCACGCTTGAGTTCCTGTACGATAGCTTTAAAAGTTTCTCCCCGGTGCTCGAAGTTCTTGAAATGATCAAAACTGGCGCAGGCGGGGCTGAGTACGATGTTTTCTCCACTCATAGCTTCTGCAAAAGCCAAGCGTACACAGCTGCGCATATCAGCACAAACTTCCACGGGTAATTTCCCCTGCCAGGCCTGGCGCATCAGTTCCCCAGTATCTCCGGTGATATAGGCCTTAACGGCGTGTTTTTGCAGACTCCCGGTCAAAACTGAAAAATCTTCGCCTTTATCCGAGCCGCCCAAAATGATGCGGATGGGGCGTTCAAAGGATTCCAAGGCACTCTTGGCGGAATCGCAATTCGTGGCTTTGGAGTCGTTGTAAAAGGCCACGCCCTTGATGCTGTCCACATATTCCAAGCGGTGGGGAAGAGCTCTGAAGCTCGTAGCGGCCTGCATACTCTCTTTTATGTCCAAGCCCAAAGCCTGAATGCTGAGTAGGGCGGCCATGGCGTTTAATTGATTGTGGTGACCTTTGATTTTGAGCTCAGATACAGGGAGTTTTTCGTCTCCTATATGGATGGATTTGCCATCTGTATATGCTGCTGTATCCTGGGCAATGCCGCTGAAATACAGCTTCCGGGCCTTGATGCAATTATCCCGTTGAATAATCTGGGAAGAATCCTGATACAATACGGCAAAATCTCCAGGGCTTTGGTAGCGAAAGATGCCCATCTTGCTGTCACAATAGGCGGCAAAGCCTGGATAACGGTTCAAATGGTCCGGGGTAAGATTTAAAAGAATAGCCACCTCTGGGGCAAAGCTCTTGATCAGATCCAGCTGAAAGCTGCTGATCTCCAGTGCGATGTACTCGATTCCAGGCTTGTGAATGGGGAATGAACAAAAGGCGTCACCGATATTGCCGGCCAGAATGCACTTTTTATCCAGCTTGGTGAGGATGTGAGAGATCAGGCTGGCAGTGGTGCTTTTGCCATTGGATCCAGTTACCGCAATGATCTTGCTATCCTTTGCTTTGATCTGATAGCCAAATTCGATCTCCGAAATCATCCTGATTCCCTTAGCTTTCCCTTTGGAGATAATGGGCGCGGTTAGGGGAATTCCGGGGCTCACGATCCAGACATTACAGTCCAGGAGTTTGTCGGTATGGCCGCCAAATTCACAGGCGAAATCACGCATCAGGTCCTCGGCAGAGGGAATCTGCTGCGCATTTTGCAGGTCGCTAAGGAAGGCTTTACCCCCAAGCTCTTTGATCTTGTAAGCTGCGGCGATCCCGCTGCGGGCAAGTCCTAATATTCCGTATTTTAAGGAAGCATCAAACATTCATTCATTCCTTTGTTAGCGCAATTTGATGGTGCTGAGCCCCACCGCAACCAGCAAGATAGCAATGATATAAAAACGGATCACAATCTTGGTCTCATGTATGCCTTTCAGCTCATAATGGTGATGAATAGGCGCACAGAGGAAGATGCGGCGACCGGCGCCGAACTTCCTTTTCGTATATTTGAACCAGGAGCGCTGCATGATCACACTGCCGGTTTCGATGATAAAGATCAGGCCGATGATAACCAGGAAAATCTGCTCTTTGAGGAGCACGGAGATCACGGCTAAAATGCCACCCAAGGCCAAAGAGCCTGTATCTCCCATAAAGATCTGGGCAGGATAGCTGTTGTACCACAAGAAGCCAATCAAGGCGCCCATCATAGCAGAGATAAAGACGGTGAGCTCACCGGCGTTTTGAATGAATTCCAGATTGAGATAATCTGCTGCCACGAAGTTTCCTTTCAGATAGCTCATGATGCCCAATCCCAAAGCAGAAAACGCCAGGGTGCCCGCAGCCAAGCCGTCCAGGCCATCGGTGAGGTTCACCGCATTGGAACTGCCGATGATCATGAAGACCACAAAGGGGATGAAGAGCAGGCCCAACTCCAGATACATACCCTTGAAAAAGGGAATCTGCAGAGCTGTAATATGGTCTCCGGGGGAAGAGCTGTAATATATGGCCAGGGTAAGAATCAGTGCGATCGAGATCTGTCCCCATAGTTTGTAGCGGGGGACCAGACCTTTTTTGGCTTTGACAAAGTTTTTCAAATAATCGTCCAGGAATCCCAATATGCCCAGCCACAGGGTGCTGAGATACATCAGTAAAATGGCAGAATTGTTCAGGATGTTCCAAAAAAGTGAGCCCACCATCATCGCCAAGAGGATGATGATCCCGCCCATGGTGGGAGTGCCTGCTTTGATGCGATGCTTTTCCGGCATATTTTCATCGATGCTTTCCACCGCATCTTTGCTTTTTAACATTCGGATAAAATAGGGTCCAAAGAGTAAGGTAAACAGCAGGGCAGTGATAAAAGCTCCGATCGAGCGGAAAGTGACATAACGAAAGACGTTGAAAACTATGGAGTAGTCAGACAAAGGATAAAGCAAGTGGTATAACATTAGTTTTCTCCTCGTAATTGCGGCAGGATCTTTTCCAGGTGGATACCGTTTGAGCCTTTGATCAGGATTACAGCCTCCTGGGGAAGCCCTGGAAAATTGGCCAGAAGTCCTGTCACATCTGCATAATGATGTTCGGGCCGGTTGTGATACAGGCGCGCATGCTTGCCCACCGAGTACAAGGTATGCTCTCCACTTTCTGAAATAATGGCGCCGATCTTCTGGTGATACATTTGAGC
>CAXZAB010000182.1:0-5215 GCA_964293715.1 uncultured bacterium
GGTTTTCTTTACTATATAGAAGGGTAAAAAGCAAAACCCCGACTTCCGCCGGGGTTTTACGATTTATTACGGCAGAGATTCTGCCTATAGATTCATTGCATCAGGATCATCTTACGGGTGCTGCTGTATCTTCCGGCGGTGTAGCGATAGAGGTAGATGCCGCTGGAAAGCGGATTTCCTCTGTCGTCCCGGCCATCGAAGACTACGCGGTAACGTCCCGCAGCCTGATCTGTGTTCACCAGACTACGCACTAATTGGCCTTTCACATTATACACGCTCAGGCGTACCCTGGCAGTGTCTTTGAGATCATAGCTGATGGTAGTTTGGGGGTTAAAGGGGTTGGGGTAGTTGCCACCCAGGGCAGTTACGGTTATCGCCATAACCTCATCTTCAGTAAAGACAGGGGTCATCGCAAAATGTAGTGTGGTATAATGATCTGCCGTCACAGCGACGTCTAGGAAGGTGAGGGAATCGAAGCCAGCGGCGGCAGCGGTTACAGAGTAGATTCCGACAGGTACTTCCAGGCTATAGGAGCCGACATCGTTTGTGGAGGCACTGGTTCCACCTACTATGGTAACAGTGGCGCCAGCAATGCTTTGATTATAGTTATCTCTCACAAAGCCCGCGATGGTGCCGCTCACTACTATTTTTTGCAGGATATTGGAGAACGCGGGAGGGGAAAACACGTTGGAGGTGTACACGGCTTTTACAGCCCACTTGTAAAGACCGCTGAAGAGAAGGTCCCAGCCCTCATCCACGTAATTCAGGGTGCTGATCAGATCATCACAGAGAGCTACCCAGCTACCTTCGTTATCTTCCTGTCCGTCTATCAAGCGCCAGACTTTATATCCTTCCAGGGCACGGTCTGTGTTTCGGGTGGGAAGATTGGCACGTTCAAAGCTGCTGAGGGGATTTTCAGCGTGGGCAAAGCCTGATGAGCTGATCGTCTTGGGCCAGTCTGCAGGCGGTAAGATGGCTGTTTCAAAGCCTGCGGTGAATCCCATAGCTCTGGGATTAGGAGCATTCCAGCTCAGGTTTACCGTCTGGGAACCCGCATTCAAGTTCGCTTGTAAGGTATTAGGAGCGAAGGCAATTTCGGAAAGGGTGATATTTCCCATGTCGTAGTTTCCGGAAACCACTTCGATAGTTCCGTGGGCAGCAGTGTAGCCCACAGCAGTGATAGTGTAATCGTAACTGTGATTGGCAAATACGGTAGGAATAGTAAAGCTGCCGTTGGCTCCCGAGCTCCCATTGTAGTTTTCGTAGCCCACGAGATCGATATTGGCTCCGGCAATTCCGCTTCCGCTGTCGCTGCCCAGGATGGTGCCGGTAACGTTCACATTAGCCAAAAGGTCCAGGCTCACGTTCATCACTTCGGTTTCATCTTCTGACACTATGATATTTATGGTTTGGGTTTCACAGCCATGGCGGCTGAAGGTCGCAGCATAGTTGCCAGGCAAGACGTTGGCCAAAGTGAATTGACCCTGGACATTGGTAAAGGCAGTGTAGCCGCGGCTGTTTACGTTTACCTGTACTCCCAGAAGAGGTCCGGCGCCTGCACCAAGCACAGTACCCGTAATCTGGCCTACGCCGCCGGGAATCACAGTGAAGGTGGTTTTGGGAAATTGGCCGGAGACCTGTGAGAAATCTGTGGGCACGGGAGGTTCATCGGGATAGTAAACGTTCTCATTATTGAACTGCACCCGGGAGCGGTTTGTGCCTATGGTTTGGCATTTGAACCTTTCACTTGAGCCTGTGTAAAACAACACTTCCTCCCAGGGGCGGAGTACCATCATAACCAGGTTGCCGCCATCCAAATGAGGGAAGGACTCCTGGAAGGGAATACTGATCACATTCTGGCCGTAGGGGAAATCCACCATACCATCAAAGACCAGAGTCAATTGGTTTGAAGAAATCCAGTCATCTTGCAGGGAAGTTTGGGTGGTGCTGCCCAACCAGATTTTGATGTGTGTGCTGAAGACATTTACAAGGAAATCATTGTAAAGCTTCAGTCCGGTAATCAGGCCGGTAAAGTTGCTCATCTCGTCGGCAGTATAGATGGTTTCAAAGATTGAGGTGGCATAGTCGAAGCCCAGCGGGGGCGGGTAGGTTTGATTGCCCGTGCCGATGGTCATCTCATTCACACCGGCTCCGGAAAGCTGGATGGTGTGAGTTTCACGGATTCTGGGCTTGGCGCCATGCAGGCCGTTGCTGCCTATGACATCACGGGTATCAACGTTGTCCGTAATGCTAATCGTAGCGGTGTTTTCACCCAGGGAATCAGGTGTGTAAGTAACGGTAAAGACCGCAGTTTCACCGGAAGGGAGAACAGCAGGAAGAGTGGGCAAATTGCTGAGCGTCATCACGCCATCAAAGACCAGGGTCATCGCGGTGGAGGGAATCCAGGTGCTATTGAGCTCTTGCTGAGTGGTAATACTCATCCAGATTTTGGTCGGTTTACCGGTGAGGGCATTCGTACGGAAATGATTGTAAAGGGAGATGGCATGAATAGTTCCTGTCATCCCGATTTCCGCTGGGTAATAGATGTTTTGATAGATGCTGTTTTTGTAGCGGAAGTCCAGTGGCAGCCGATCAGTCCCATCCCCGGCTCCGATAGTTATGGAAACCGCACCAGCAGGCTGTACATTGATAAGCAGAGGGCGGCTGGCATCGTTATCAGGGTTCGTGTCACCATCTAAGAATACCTTGCCGTAGATACTTGTGGGACCTTGGGTGGCGGGCGTCCAGCTCATAATGACATCTACAGCAGTGCCGGGAGCCACAGTAACGCCTGCAGCGCTGGCAAGCTCCAACCCGCTATTATCGAAAAGCTTCACGGTGTAGGCGCTCTGAGAGGAGCTGCCAATATTGTACACGCTCACGGTATAAAGCGCGGCAGAGCCTGCGTTCGGAATGCTGCTCCCTGTGACTGCCATACCCGCAAGATCGTTGGCACCCACCATTTCAAACTCAACGTGATCGATGTAGATGGTCTGACCAGTAGTTTTGTTTGCGTGCTTGAAGGCAATGAACTTGCCACTTCCGGTGTAGCTGGCCAGGGAAACCTGATACTGAACCCAGTTTTGGCCGAGGGTAAAAGTTTTAACCTCGGTAAAGGTGGCAGCGTCGGAAGGATCTGTCATCACACCCACTTTCAGGGAGTAGGTATCTCCTAAGCTCCAAAACTTCACGCTTACGTTGTTCGCCGAAACATTAGCCGCTAAGGGCGGAGCAATCAGCATAGCCACAGTATTGATATCAGTGGGGTTGCGCATCGCCACGCAGTTTGGCGAATTGTGAAAAGTAGAGCTCACAGTCTTCACGTAGCCGGTGTTCACAGCAGCTTCGTAAATACGGCCCCAAGCCAGAGGAAGGGCCGGAGGCGATACTGCATCAAAGTTCTGCGTGTAGCCAGACTCTGTGATGGAGCCGTCCACACCATTGCCGCTGAGCAAAACCGTGTGCGTAAGTCTGCGATTATCGGTTAAAGTTATCGTAGCCGTATGATTCCCAACCGCATTAGGAGCATATCCTACCTGGAAGCAAAGATGCTGGCCAAGAGCAATTTGCTGAGGCAGCGCCGGCGGATCTGTAATGGTGAAACACGGACTGCCGCTGATGCTGATGCTGTTTACATTAAGGATGCCACCCCCGGAGTTCATCACCCGGAAGGTTTGAGGAGAAGTGTAACCCAGAACCACATCACCAAAGTTTTTGGCAGCAGGGCTTACCATAAATTCTGGGTTTGGGCTGGAAGCATTCATGAAGAAGCAGATATTGGAGCGATTATTAAGAGCGTTGTCATTGGCATAGAAATAATCTGCACGCAAGGAGCTTACATAGCTGGTACGCGTGGAATATACCATATCATTCGTAGGGCCTTGGTATCCGGTCCCGGCGTTTGTTATATCAACGATCAGATTTGAACTACCGTCCCAATCGAAAGGAGTACTGAAGGTGTGGGTGTTCCAACCTATTTCGGGACTGAATTCCATCCTGTACCACACAGGGGTATAAGCACCGGGTTCAAAGGGGTTACTAAGGGCCTGCTGATCTGTATGCTTCAGACTAATGGTGTAGCTCATCGTGTACACCGGTCCATACTCACGCACGCCCTGCAAGTTGAAAGCAAGTGCAGATATCGGCCCGGGCACTGCCCCGGCAGCGTATAAATCTTCGGCTCTGTAAAGCAATTGTTGACGGAAGCCATATTGGTCGTGCCCATAAGGGGTAGGAGCGCTATTATAGGTATTGGTGGCAGTACCATAGCCAATTTCAGCCGCCAGCACGTCCGATTCCATTACACCCACTGGGCGGTGAGCCGATTCGTTGTTATAAAGATTTTCATCATCAACCACCACTTTGCCCCAAATCTTATTTGTATCGGTCGTCGAGGGGATCCAGGGAATGTTATACTCAATGACCTCCCCGGGGTTGATGGAAGTACCGGCCACGGAGCCTATCTCCACATCGCCGGTCTGCATGAGTTTCACCGTGTAGCTGTGCATAGCGGTGAGACCGGTGTTGCTTACCGGCACCACATAGTTATGGCTCTTTCCCATGGCAGGAAAGGAAGCACCGATTGGCTGCAGAGCAGCTAAATCCTGGCTAAAGTTGCCAGACGCTACTATATCATAAATGTACCAGTAGTTCATATAATTTGTGTTCGCTCCGGCAGCATGGAACTTTAGCTGGATCGTTTGACCGGCAAAAGGGCTAAGGGACAGAGTCAAATATTGTGCGCTCATTGCCGACCAATGTTCCGTAGGGTCATACGACCATATAATTGTAGAACTGCCACCGGCAACCACAATAATCTCGTCTGTGTCCGCTGCCGAAAGTCCCATCTTATGGTGCACGACTATGTCTCCACCCAGAGCCGGAACCACGATATCCGGCGAGGTTGCCGATACATCGAAGTTATTCGTACTAGGTGACCAGTTTATCTCAAGCATACCTTGGTTGATATACCAGTTGGAATCCAAAGTCCAACCATGGTTTGCATCAAAAGTCTCTTCATAAAAGATGCTTTGCCCCCAGGCAAAGGCGGCAACAATCATAAACAGGGCTATGAACATTGCTATAAGTAAGTGTTTTTTCATGTTAACTCCTTGTTCATTGGTTCAGTTTGGGGCTATCCTCATCTGGCTTCCGTAATTCTTTGGGAATCCAGGTTCGTATTGACATTTATTGCATCAACATCATTTTACGGGTA
>CAXZAB010000183.1:0-5182 GCA_964293715.1 uncultured bacterium
ATCAGCTTCTGCTTACCGATACCGGTGCCCTGATCATTAATATTCACTCTTGGCAGGGTAACTACCTCAGAAAGGTGGATAATCACGGAAATACCGTGGGTAGCTATCCGATGTTTGCCCCTGATGCGGTGATTCCTACAGATCCTCAGTTTCAAAAAGCGGCAGACGGCAATATCCTGATTTATTCTGCAGGATACTACAACGATAACATCCTTAAAATGCAAATGCTGGAGCCAAATGGCAACCTTGCTTACAGCGCTTACAAAGAGCTGCCGCTGAGCTTTGGATATCTGCACGATGCTGCACCTCAGATCAAGCCTCTCTCCGATGGCGGATTCATCGTAGCCTATGTTTCTTTGGCAGATTCATATTATAATCCTTTCGAACTGAGAGTTCAACGTATGAATGCAGCCCTGGAACCCGTTTGGGGAAGTGAAAATCCACTGATTCTCACAGGCGACCTTCGCATTGTGGATTGTGATCTCAAGGTGGATGCATCTTATAATGCCTGGATTTCAGTGCTGAAGAAAACACCCAATTTTGAAAAGATGCAGGTGGAAATGGTGAAGCTGAATCCTGATGGCACTCCTGCCTTCGCCCCACAGCTGGTAAGCAGTTTCACGAGATACGTCACTCTCCCCCGGTATTCACTGTTTACAGATAAGGCGATGCTTTTTTGGAGTGATACCGTGGGCGATCAGATTGCTTTGCGCAGACAAGTATTCTCAGCCAGTGGCGATCAGCTTTTAGCTGAAAACGGAGCTGCGATCAGTTCAAAACTTGCCGGCAGTGCAAGTCTGTATGGTGTTTACAATTTGGCAGACAGAACTCTATTTCTCATGCATGACTCCCGCAAGCAAAATCAACAGATCTATTTCCAAATTCTGGATAACGAGATGAATCAATATCTGCCGGAAAACGGCAAAGCTTTAGACCTTAGTGATGACTTCCGCCATTCCATCCTTGCCACAAAAGTAAGCCCGCAAAATACGCTCTTCATAGTCTATAATAAAAAATATGAATATGCCAATCATGAGAAATATGTGCAAGAGATAGACGCAAGCGGAAATCTATTGTACCCTGGAAGTGGTATTCTGCTTACTTCTTCAAACAGTTCCAGTTTTGATGCGGCTCTTGGATTTGCTGATAACTCCTGTTATATTTATTGGACACACACACTGGTGCATAACGGCTTGGGAGTAATAAAGGGACAAAAAATCGTGGCCGGTGCCGCTGTATGGCAAGAGGGCGGAAGCGACATCTATTACAATGTGAACAAGCATGTGCAAGCGATAGACGCTCAGGGCAGATATTTAACTTTCAAATGCCTTAATCTTACTAATCATCATAACGAACTCAGGACCTTGTACATTCAACCCACCGGAACTATAGATCCTGTTTGGGATCCGGATGGCGTATCTCTTATCAATCCCGACCATTGGTACATTACCTACCGCAATATTCAAACCGGTATGATCCAGGATGATCTTTACTGCTTAATTTTAACCTCAGACCAATATGAAGGATACTCTCTGCGGTTCCAGAAACTGGATGCTTCGGGGAACATCCTCTGGGGCAATGAAGGCATAATATTCAGCTCATTTGATGGCTATTACCCTGGCATCATCCTCTCAATATTCGCAGATCAAATCAGTGTCTTACATCGATACATGAATCAGGGCATCTTCTTGCAAAGAATTGATAGATGGGGTAATATGGGCTTTACAGAGCAGGGCATTGCAATGCCCACCCACAATGTTGCCCATTTGACGCAATATGACGATGGCAGCTACTCTTACTTCTGGTTGGATTTCCATTCGTTTCGTGAATCCCTGTTGCATCATATGTATGTGAATTTCGATGGCAGCTTTGAAGAAGGCCATTTGATTCTTGCGGGCAGTATCAGCAACACCAGCTCAGTAATCTGTGAGAATAACACCATTTTGTGTTGGGAACAAAACCATACCGGAAACATAGCCTGGGAAGGAGATAGCATAAGCGGCATATATGCCAGAACCATTGCAGGACCTATCGCCAATGCAGATATCGTAACAGAACCAATGCCCATGATAAGTTTGATGCAAAACTCTCCCAATCCCTTTACAGGCAACACGAGGATTTCTTACAAACTGCGTGAAGCCAGCCCGGTCAAGCTCCAAATCTTCAATATCAAAGGACAATTAGTCCGCGAGCTTCCCTCTATGCAAAAAGCTGCGGGAGAATACTCTTGGGATTGGGACGGCGCAGATGCTCATGGCAAAAAGTGTGCCGGGGGTATCTACCTTTATAAAATTGACACTGGAAACCACAGTGCCAGCAAAAAGATGATTCTCATCAATCAACAAACCCACTAAAAAGGAGAATAAAATGAAACGCTACTTTAGTACCTTAGTTTTTCTGTCGCTCACTTTGCTGCTTTGCGCACAGACAATTACTGATGTGAGAACTACTCAAGACATAAAGTACAAGGGCAATGTAGTAACGAATTCCGCCCATGAATCGTGGCTTGTATGGCAAGAGAATGCTGGCTCTGGCTATCAGATCCAAGCCCAGAAATATAGTAACCTCGGCGCTGCTGCTTTTACTGCTCCCATCACTCTCCCCACTGGCCTTGGTTCTGTGCGCTTGATAGAAACTGTAGCCAGCAGCGATGGCGGCGTTATTCTGCTATATTTACAGGAAATTGATCTGCACCAAACCAATCTGAAGCTGCAGAAGCTGAACTCCTTAGGACAGGTCCAATGGGCCAGAAACGGCATATTGGTTGCGCCAGCTCTGTCCCCAGAGCGCAAGCTCAGCTCTCCACAGCAAAAGCTCTGTGCAAATAATCTGGGAGGCGCATTCTTGGTTTATTGGCACCACGATCAGCACGGGCGCGTCCTGGAGGCTTTCAATTACAATGCGTCTGGTAACAATATCTGGACTGCAGGACATCTGCATTTGGAGCCCACAACCTACAAAATCAATCAGCTCCTGCTTACCGATACTGGAGATTTGATTCTCAATACAGGCGACAGCAACGGCAGTTTCTTCAGAAAGGTGAATAATAGCGGCATTATCCTGGGCAGCAATCCCTTGTTTGCCCCTACAGCGGTAATCCCTGATCATCCCATGATGCAGAAAGGCAATAGTGGACAGATCCTGATCTATTCCAGCCTGTTATTTAATGAAAACTCCATGCACATGCAGTTGATGGACGCCAGCGGCAACCTTGTTTATAACAATCTGAAACAACTACCCATAGGTTACTTAGATCAAAATCATGAAGATTTTAAAATTGCGGCAAGCTCTGATGGCGGGTTTATCCTGTCCTACCTTACAGGCCAAAACGATAATGAAGCACACGAGCTGAAAGTTCAACGCCTGAGTGCCAATCTAGAACCACTATGGGGAAGCGAAAATCCCCTCATTATATCCGCTGCGCATGTCTTTGGTAGCCTCGATATGGTTGTGGACTCCTTAGACAATACCTGGCTGGCAGTGCTGGGGATACAGAGTGGATATCGTGATATGCAGGTGGATATGCTAAAGCTGAATCCCGATGGTAGTCCTGCCTTCGCAGCACAGACCGTAAGCGTAAGTACAGGAGCTAAATTCTTCCCAAAATATGTTCTACTCTCAAACACAGCAATGCTTTGCTGGAGTGATATTAACGGCGATCAGATCTACCTGCTCAGACAAATATTTACCGCCAGCGGTGAGGGAATACTATCAGAAAACGATGGCCTGATCAGCTCAAGGCTATATGGAACCGCAGATCTTTACGGAGTCTATGCCCTCGGCAGCAAAACTATCTACCTTATGTATGACAAACGCAGAAGGCTGGAACAAGCCTACTACCAGATCCTGGATAGCGACATGAATCTATGTTTACAGGAAAATGGCCAGGTGCTCGACCCCAGTGATTATGAGCAGCATGCCATCGTCGCGGCCAAAGCAAGCCCGCAGAATACCCTCTATATACTCTATAGCAAATTTTATAGTGGCACAGATGAAAAGCTGTATCTGCAAGAGATAGATGCGGAGGGACATCAATTGTATCCTGAAAGTGGCATTTTGTTGGCAGCTGGAGTTTTACACGGTAGACAGGGAACGATCGGATTTGAGAATGAATCCGCTTATGTGTACTGGACATATCCTCAATTAGAAGGGAATATCTACAGAAAATCCATCCAGGGTCAAAGAATCGTGGCTGGTGCCATCCAATGGGAAGCGGGCGGACTAAATTTTGGCAACCAGCCTCAGCAAGAGGAGTCATATCCAGATGCTCAGGGCCGCTATCTAATATTCTCTACCCGTTCTGTACCTGAGTATCTCGGCGATATAAAGGCCTTGCGCATAGAACCCACTGGCTTAATAGCTGCAGATTGGCCTGTAGAGGGGCTGTCCGTGATTGATGCCGAGGTGGATCGGAGCAATTATTTTGGTCACCAAGCCGGGATCATCGAAGATAATCTTTATTCCTTTGTAATAGGCTCTGAAGATAGTGCAATAAGCTTGAAAGCCCAAAAACTGAATAGTTCAGGACAGAGGCTTTGGGGCGATGCTGGCCTACAAATCTGCAATTATACTTTCAGCATGCAGGCATTGATCAGTCCGATTATCGGCGATCAGATCAGTGTCTTGTATGAGAAGAATAGTGCTGACATTTATTTACAAAAACTGGATACAGATGGCAATGTGCTCTTTACCGGGGACGGTATTTGGATGCCATGCTCCACTCCTTATGTTCGGGACTGGCAATTGAGTCAATATGCAAATGGCAGCTATTCATACTTTTGGACAGATAGCGACCAGTATGGCTCATACTATCTGAAACACGTATATGTAAACCCGGATGGCCGATTTCAGGAAAGCCAGATTATTCAATCTGCAAGTTTCTATAACTTCCATACGACAATCTGTGATAATAGTACCGTAATAAGCTGGACTCATAACAACGACTGTACGTTCGGCTACGAGGGGCCAACCTTGCATAGCATAAGTGCTACGGCTCTTAAAGAGCCCATTGCCAATGCAGATCTCACAGATGAACAGGTGCCTATGGTAAGCCTCATGCAAAACTCTCCCAATCCTTTCACAGGCAGCACGAGGATTTCTTACAAACTGCGTGAAGCCAGCCCGGTCAAGCTTCAAATCTTCAATATCAAAGGGCAATTGGTACGCGAGCTTCCCTCTATGC
>CAXZAB010000184.1:0-5180 GCA_964293715.1 uncultured bacterium
ATTGGTTTACTTGGTCATTACCATCTTTTTGGTAGAGGTGTATTTTCCGTTTGACATGCGATAGAAGTACACACCGGTGGCTGCCTGACGGCCGTTTGTGTCGCGACCATCCCATTTTACCTGATAGTAACCAGGCTGGCTGTGATTGCTGTTGTAGCTTCGAATCATCTGACCCTTTACGTTGTAAATCTCGAGTTGCACTTCCCCGGCTTCTCTTACGCTGTAGCGCAGATTGGTATGTGGATTGAAGGGATTCGGGAAAGCGGAGAAGAGTTTGGTCTCCTTGGGTGCATTGGGAGTATCAGATTCGTCACCTTCGGCAGAAATGGTGACCATCAGCGGTCCATGATAATCACTTTCACCTGTAAGACTGCGATCTTCCAGCCAATAGTAATAGCGGGCATCATGATAGACCTCAGTATCAGTAAACTTATAGTTTACCTGAGTTCCGATTGACGTGCCTTCATCGATCAAATCTCTATTGATTGTGATCGCCGTGGACAGCTCTTTCACTTCACTGCGCAGAATGTTGTATCCGGAATGATTGGTCTCAGACTCGGTAGTCCAGGCAATATTCACATACAAGTCTGCAGTGAGCACAGCGGTGAAGCTGGAAAGGGTTACGGGAAGGGTATCACCATCCCCGATCGGGAATACTATCTTTAGATCTCCATCGGCCTTGGCAGACATGGTGAAGCTAACTGTAGATGCATCCCAAGCCAGAATTTCCGGACTATCTGGGCTCAAGAGTATCCAGTCGCCCGGAACTGTCTTAAGCGCAATTTGAGCTGGAGCAAAATCCAGGTCATGTCCTATCGTGATGGTTGATCCGCTAAAGCCAGTACCACTGAGGGTAAGGCTCAAGCCGGCATTGGGCAATTCTTCATCAGCATAGGCAGCTACGGCGCTTACATTGCCACTGCCAGCCAAATTCTGTATTGTTATGCCGGGATTGATGGAATCCTCTCCTTGTGGAGTAATGCTGGGTTCCATATATACGATACCATTATCGATGTCTGCAAGATCATTGTCGTTGCCGATCACAAGCCTGATATTATCGACTGCTGCCGGAGGTTGAGTTCCCCCAGAAGAATCATTTCTCCAGGTAAAGACAATGCGTTTCTTGGTGCCGGCAAAGTTAGCAGGCAGATTAATGCTTTCGGTCTGCATTGCGCCGCTGGATAGATTATAAGTCTCAAGCGGTGAACTTAATAGTGTACCCGCTTGCGGCGTCACAGTAGATTCGATGGCATATACCCTGAGGTAATCGTATGCCGTATATGCACCTTCACCTTGGGCTAACCAATCAAACTTGAGTTTGAAGTCTTCAGTTTCAGCCGGGAAGTTGAAATCCTGGTAGAAATGAACTACAGAAGTTGAACCTATGGTATAGTGGAAACTGGCGCCTTCATCATCGCTGATATAAGCGGCATTGGTGCCAAATTCATCTGGGTCACCCACATACCATTGGTTGGTCTGGGTGCCATTTACCACAGTCCAATCGCCCCAGCTATCGCCGAATCCGTAGGCATAGGGGACGGTATTTAGGATTACGCCTTTACCGGTAAGAGGGACAGATTGAGTGGCTCTAGTTCCAGAACGCTGAGAAGTCTTTGCCCTGGAAGTATTATCGATAATTTGAATACTGGCATTCTTTACGCCTAAAGAGGTAGGTTTGAAAGTAACGGTGATTTCGGCTGTATCATTATTAACCAGAGAGATATCTTCATCAAGTGGGGTGAGGATAAATTGAGTATGGTCATCACCGATGATGCTAATATCGTTATTATCAATGAAGAGTGTCCCTGGACCGATATTGGTGATTGTGAAGATCTTTTCAACCTCAGTATCCAACTCAGCGTTTGCATATTCCCAGCTGCTGGGATTGATGCTGAACATAGGTTCGGTTGGCACTGGAATTGCGCTGAGGTCGAGAGTGAACTCAGCTGATTGAGGGCTTGCCCAGGTGGAAATGATCAGGAAGTAGGATCCGGCGGGCAATTCATCGCTGGCCATAGTAGCCTCATTTCCTGAAGAAGAAACAGCAGTGGCCAGGACAGGAGCCGGAGTTTCTGGATCGGGGCAAGTGTTTACTACAAGCATTCCTATATAATTGCCTGTAAGGGATGTTAATGTCCCTTCCAGGGTGCTTGGAACATCCAGTGTAAATTGCAGCACCATATCGTCCCCATTTATATAATAAGATGGGGGATCAACCCATGTCCTTTCATAATCGTCTCCGTATAGAGAAGTATCGCCGGTGAAGCCGGTCAGAGGCAGATCTACGAATAAGGGGTTCTGGCAGGTGGAGCCGGCAGGACGGACGTAGCCGTTACCAGTAATGATAATATCGTGGGTTGCCTTGCTCTGATCATCTGTAATTGTTATAGTTACAGCGTAATCGATCGCAGTAGTAGGAGTAAACTCCACATCAAAAGTGAAGCTTTGTCCCGCTTCCAGTGGGTCAGCATAGGTATTGTTGCTTACTTCGAAATCAGCCATATCTCCAGACGTTTTGGCTATAGATACAATTCCAAGGCTTCCACCAGCTGTGTTTGTAACGGTAAAAGTCTTTACGGAAGTAGTATTTACATCAACATCACCAAAATCCCAAGTAGCATAATCGATGCTAAATTCAGGTTCGGTTGGCAGTGGAATTGCGCTGAGGTCGAGAGAGAACTCAAATGATTGGGGAGATGGGTAGGTGGATATGATCAGGAAGTAGGATCCGGCCGGCAATCCATCGCTGGCCATGGTGGCCACAGTTCCTGAAGAGGAAATAGCGGTAGCAAGTACGGGAGCCTTATTTACCGGATCGGGACAAGTATTTACTACAACCATTCCTACCCAATTGCCTGTAAGGGCTGTTAGTGTCCCTTCCAATGTGCTTGGAACATCCAGCGTAAACTGCAGCACCATGTCGTCCCCACCCAGATAATTAAATGAGGGAGTGACCCAGTTGCTTTCATAATCGTCTCCGTATAGGGAAGTATCGCCGGTGAAGCCGGTCAGCGGTAAATCCACGGGATAGGGGTTCTGGCAGGTGGAGCCGGCAGGACGAACATAGCCGTTACCAGTAATGCTAATATCGTGGGTTGCCTTGCTCTGATCATCTGTAATTGTTATAGTTACATCGTAATCGATCGCAGCAGTGGGAGCAAACTCCACGTCAAACGTAAAGGATTCACCCGCTTCCAATGGGACGGTATAGGTATTGTTAGTCACCTGGAAATAATCGACATCTCCGGCAGTTTTTTGGATCGAAGTGATTCCCAGTGAGCCTACGCCGATATTGCTAACAGTGAATGTGCGAAAATCTGTTGTATTAACGTCTACATCCACAAAATCCCAAGTAAGGGGTGAGATGTCGAAAACAGCACTTGTAGGGGTCTCAGTTATAGTAAAATCATCGAAACTCATATACCAAGGACCGCCTGTGGCAATCACTTGCAAACCGATATAATATACTCCGGTAGCGGGTGGCGTCCAGGCATTTTTACTAAGCTGAGTATAGCTCATATTAACGGGAGTCAACACAGATGCCAGTTCAGTATTCATGTCGCTGCCAGATGCTGTTGTTCCAATGTACATCTTGAATGATGTCCACTCTGACAAGCCATCAGTATTATACCAGATACCAAAATCGTAGGTCTTTGTGGCATCCAAATTTACAGCACGAGAGAACATCCAATCGGTGGAACCTGCACTATATTGGCAGGTTAGATAATTTGTTCCGCTCCGAGGACCTCTATTTTGTGTATTACTAGTAGGGACAGTTGTCAGGGAAGTCCATCTCGTTCCTGCTCTGGTCCAACCAAGCGGGAAAGTCCCTGCTGTGGTAATGCTTTCAAAGTCTTCTGTGACGGGCACGTTCAGCGGAGTAAGTAAGGTGGTGAAATGCCAAACAGGACCGTTTGTAGTACTTTTACTGCTATTATGGGATATAACCTGCCACTGGTAAGATGTATACTCAGACAAGGGGCCATAATTCCAGGTTTCGGAAGGTCCGGTTACTGTCCCACTGTCAACTTGGATCATGCTACCTAAGGGACCGAAATAGAGCTCGTAGGTTTCAGTATCGGCGCCAAAATCCCAAGCAAGAGTACCGCTCAGTGAAACGGCAGTTGCTCCATTTGCAGGATTAGGATTGATCGCTACTCCAGGGTAACCTGAAGCAGGCTCTATATCCATTTGGATATTAGGCCTATTATAGCTTGTTGATACTGTTGGTGGATTAGTCCCGTCACTATTACCTGCTAACATTCTGTAATTTGGGGAAGTACTTGTGTATCTCCAATATGAATGTGGGGAAGCAAAGGGAGCATCCTGAGTTCTTACTGAAACCAAGAGGTTTCCGCCTGCATAGAAATAGTCTTCTATGTCAATTTCATACCAGCCTCCACCGCTACCAAGATCGATATCGGAGATGGTGGCAACGAGTGTACCTGGATCATTCCACGCTGTTCCTGAGAGTGTGGCAGACGTAGTTTCAGTGAGCCAGATCTCAGTGGTGCCGATGGCGTCTGGATCAGCGCCGGTGTCATTCCTATACCACCGCAGCTTTGTTATTAATCCATTGCTGACACCGATTTCCGATTGCAGATAAATACACTGCGATCTGGAATTTGTAAAGTAATCATTCAGAGGATATCTACCCGTACTGGTACCCGTACCAATGGTTACGGTAGTAAGCGCAAACCCCATGACAATCATGGTTAGTGCGAATAGTATTAATAGTAACTTCTTCATAATTCATTCTCCTAAATTTAAGATGTTTAACTGAAGATATGGCCGCAGCACAATCTGCCCAGCCGGTTTGAACATTGAAAAAATTGAAAAAGGGGCTTACCACTCTGGCAATAAGCGGAAGTTTGATTTACGAAAGGTGAGGTATAGTTGATAGATAAGGCTATGTCCGAGGAGGGACAAGAACCGTTTAAGCAATGATAACTTGGAAGTTTGTGGAAAAATATGGACACTAATCTAAGCAAAAGCACATCAAATCCTGCCAAATACTCTCTAACGACTTGTTCTGAAAGTATCTTAGGGCATTGTCTTGGGCAAAAACAAAAATCCAAATCTTTCTCCTCATTTAAGAATAAAAACGTTTTAAAAACTACATTTAAGTGTTCGATTACACAGGCAATCCAGCTATAATACAAAACACATACACTTTGTTC
>CAXZAB010000185.1:0-5108 GCA_964293715.1 uncultured bacterium
TAGTACACTTCATTAGGTTCTTCGCGCACAAGCTTTTGCATATGGGTGAGGGCCCGGGCGTAATCGCCACTGGCTTCTGCCAGATAAGACTGCTGGATGGATGTGGCCAGAATAAAATTGACTGAGACTAAGATCAAGAGGGTAAGCAGGATAGATTTATACATCGGTTTGCTCCTTGGTTTCAATGTGAGTGGCTTTAAGGATTTGCTGTTTGGACTTCATGAGGCAAATCTCGCGAATGCCGTGCGTACGATCCAGCTTCAAACTGGCCTGATAGCTCCTCACGCGCAGGCCTAAAATGCTGAGATCGGTCTGGCTTTCGATCAGGATATCAGAGCCTTCACCGCTGAGCTGGGAACTGCTCTGCACGCGGATGGGTCTGAAGAAAGGAATCAAAAAGAGGGTGAGGTTTTTCCAGAGTGGATTCATCACCACAGAGAGGCTGGGTTCATCTTGCCAGATCAGGCTTTGGTTCTCACTCCAGGGAATGCGTCCGGCGGCAAAAGCAAAGGCGGTAAGAGCGTTTTGTCCTCTGCCCTCCAAACTCAGGGCATTGAAGATGCCGTGATAGATGGAAAAGTCCAGGCTGCTGCCACTGTCTGAAACGATGCTGTGATTGCCCACCAGATCCAGATCCACCTTCCAGTGTTCCAGACGGTTGCCGGATTTGTCTTCTACTTCATAGCTCTGCTTTTGGCCGAAGCTCAGCTGCAGGATGTTTGCCAGCCCTTTTTCCGGAACCAGGGCAGAGACCAGCTCTCCCTCTTCGGGGATGCCGCTGGCGATAAAGCGATTGGGGCCATCAGTTTCCTGGACTTTGTAATTCAGGATGTGGCTGAAGAGAGTTCTGGAGCCGGCATCAACGGCTGCTTGGGCCTGAAAGTGCAGGTGAGGCACAAAAGATCTGCCGGAATTGCCTACTTGTCCGATCTTTTCGCCCATCTTGATGTAATCACCCTCAGAGAGCTTGACCGAGCCTTCCTTCAGGTGCGCATAGAGCGAATAAAAGCCATAGCCGTGGTTGATGCTGATGTAATTGCCCCAATTGTCCATGGTGTTCACCTCGCCAATGGGATTGTCCGGAACGCTATTGACCACTTTGGCTACATAACCTCCGGCCGCGGCATACACCGATTTTGCATAGCAATAGTAATCTGTCAGATTCTCTTGATTCTCTGAGTATTTATTGCCCTGGACATCCTCTATTTCAAAATCCCAGGCCAAAGCCCAATCTTTTTGGTGAGTGTGTTTGCCATTGTGCCCCTGCGTAACCAGCCATTGACCGGTTACAGGCATATTGAGTTGTGGCACTCCGGCGCTGATAAACCTGCGATACCGGGAAAGATAGGCATCCAGCGCCTTTTCCGGATGCAGAATACCGTAATCATTCAAAATGGGGGAGCGGTGTTGCAAGCGCAGGCGCAAAGCATAGATGAGACCGATCACCACTATGTTCATCGGCAAGGCAAAGATGGGCAGATTCAGAAACAAGGGACGCGGGGACATCAGATCCGTATAGTAAAACTTGCCGGACATAGCAAAGGCCAGAAGAAAGCCGGTTATCGTGGCAAAGATAGCCAAAAGGTATGAACTTTTCCCGGGAATCAGAAATACCGAGCCCACGGCCATGCTGATCAAAATGAGGTTGAATCCGGGGAAGAAGATGCCGGAACTGGCGCCGATATTCGTATATTGCATCAGTAGATAGCAGATGCTCCAGCCCATCAGCGAGAGCATAAACCCGATGCGCGTGATCATAAACAGCACCAAAGCCAACAAGATCCCTACCATGAGATCCGGCACAAAGATGATGCTGCCCAAGCTGACAAAGTAATCCCGCCAAAACCAGCTCAGATTCAGATCATATTGAAACAGCAGGGGCTTTTGGAAGTTTAAACCACCGAAGTAGCCGCTGCGCACCAGATAATACCAAAAGAACAGGGCGGCGATGGAGAAAGCCAGACTCAGGGAGGGCATCTTGAACCAGCTCTGGCACAGATAGTTCAGCCCTATATAGAGGAACAACGTGAACAGCGAGGCTATGGCCAGGAGCCCAAAGAAGTGGGGGTTCAAAGTAGCCCAGCCGCTATAGGGATAGTAATAGCCGATGGCCAGCCCCACCAGCAGGCTATTGAAAGCCAGCACGCCCTGCGCGGAATCCCAGCCCTCGTAACCCAGGATACGTGAGGCCGTAAGCGCAAAAAGCAAGGCAAATGCTCCGGCCAGACCTATGATGGGGCACACGAAGGTAAGCGCCATCAAAGCAAGGCCTATCCACATACTATCCGAAAACAGCACTGTGGCATAGGCATTGGGGATGGCTTTGGCAAAAGCCCTCAGGTTGCCGGTTTTCATCAGATCTTGCTCAGATGCTCCGGGATTCTCTCTCTGCCAATGATGTCCTGCAGTGTTTCAGATTCGCGGATCAATTCCACCTGTCCGGTTTCAGTAATCAGGACGATTTGCGGGCGGTATTCGATGAACTGCATCCATTGGGTGTTGTTATAAGCACCTGTGGGGCTGATCAAGACGATATCGCCAAAGTGCAGATCGGGGAAAGGCACTGCCGGACGAATCACGTCTATATTCATACACAAGGGGCCGTAGAAGATGGTGTTTTGATAGGCTCCGGGAAAGCTGCGTGTGGGTGTGATTTTCAGCTTGTACCACCAGGCGGTGATGGCTGTATTTACTCCTGCATCCAGGATGATAGCGCGTTCGCCGGTGGGCAGATTCTTCTTGCCCAAGACGCGGGAGATGATGCTTCCGGCTTCATCCACCAAGGCTCTGCCCGTTTCCAGAATCAGAGTAGGCAGGTTTTTGCTCACAAAGCTGGATTCGTTGAAGGCATTGCCAATGGCGGCTGCATATTGATCAAAAGAGGGGGAGGCAAATTCACCCGGCGTATATTGCGAGTGCAGGGTATTTTGCGAGGCAAAACCGCCACCCAGATCGATGTAATCCACCACCACGCCATGATCCTGCTCTATCTTCAGAGCCAGATCCAGCAAGGCTTTGGCAGCCCAATAGTAAGCATTGGCATCCAGGATAAAGGTGCCGATATGGGTGTGCAAACCGCGCAGTTTCATAGCTTTGCCAGAAAGCAGGCGTTGCACCGTGCGATAGGCCTCTCCATTTTCATAGTTGAAGCCAAAGCGGCTCCACTGAGGGAAGATTCCGGTATCCATATTCACGCGGATCGCCACTTCGGGCACCATATCCATCTCTTTGGCCAGCTTTTCGATGAGATACAGCTCATCCAGATGGTCGATATGGATGAGGGCAGATTCTTCGATGGCTGTGCGCAAAGCCTGGGGGCTCTTACCGGGCCCGTTGAAGAGGATGTCTTTGCCTTCTATGCCCAGCCTTCTGGCCATTTCATATTCCATTTTGGAGACCACTTCTGCGCGGGCGCCTTCCTGATGAAAGATGCTGCACACGGCAGCCAGATAGTTGGTTTTGTAGCTCCAGGCCAGTTCCACTTTGGGATAATGCATCTGCATCACATCCAGCAGCCTGCGATAGCGTTTGCGCATCTGGGCTTCGGAAAGCACGATGAGGGGAGAGCCAAAGTCTTCGACCAGGCCGCTGATGGGGACGCCTTCGATATTTTCCTGATGGCGCACCACGCTTTTGGCTCCGTATTTGTTCATGTTGCCGGCAGTATTGCGTTCAATATTCGGCGCTATATATGTCTTTTTCATTTCTTTACCTTCTTATAAGTTCACTTTTGGCAGATACTTCGCCCATCACTGAGATATCTGTGATGAGGTCTTCGGCATGACGGATGAAAAGGGTTCCGGGTTTGCAGGCCGGCAATTCAGTCAGCTTCTGTCCCAAAGCTTTCAAGACTACGGCTGCAGGCTGATTTTGGCCTGAGCCTTCCGCCAGCCTCACCCAGGCCGGGAAGCGGGGATTGATCTCGATGAGGTAATACAGGCCATCATGGCCGCGCATTACTTCCAGTTCACAAGGCCCGCGCCATTTAAGCAGCGAGATCACTTTGCGGGCAAATTCGTCCAGTTCGGGGTTTTTGATCACCACTCCGCCAAAGCCTTTGCCCTTGTCTGTGATCACCAGCTTCTTTTGGGGCACCATCCCCAGGATATTGCCTTCGCCATCGCCCACTATCACAATGTTATACTCTTCTCCATAGATCATCTTTTGCAGGAGAATGGGCAGGCCCCAACGGCTTTCAATTTCGTAAAAATATTTCAGAGCTTCTTCGTAGTTATTGGCCTTGTAGGCTTCATAATAGCTACCTTTGATCATCATGGGAAAATGCTCCCTGCTCCCATAGAGCTGCCCGGGATCAGTGATCAGCATGGTATCCGGAACCAGGATGCCTTTAGGGGGGAAATAGGTGGCCAGACGGGTCTTATCCCGCAGTAAAAAGCATTCTTCGGTGGGCAGATAGCTCTTGATGCCCATTTTCTGTAATTCATCAGCCAAGCGGATATACAGAATCACCTCGGAATCCAGATTGGGAATGATGACATCGATCTTACGCCGGCTCACGATATATTCCATCCGGGCCAGAAATGCCTCCGCCCCTGCTGAGGGATAGGGCATCTGATACACTTCATCCACGAGATCTTCCAGATAGATGCCGGACTCCATGGAATCGTAAACCAGCCCGATGATGCGGCCTTTGAAGCCGGCGGCCCGGATGCTGCGGATTACCGCCACTCCCGGTTGAGGATTATCCCCTGTTTTGAGCCCCGTTACTGCGATGGTGGCATTTAATGAGGAAAGGTCCGGATTTTGCCCGCCCATCAGTATTCCACCAGAGCCAAAGCTTCCAGCATCAGCATATAATGCTCAAAATCACTGTTGAAATTGTCTTCATCTACCTCATATTCTGCCACAAATAGCGCACGGATGGCGTCTTTATCTTTCCCTTGTGCCAAAAGCTTCATAATATACAGCCCGGTCTCGTTACTGGTGTAACTGTAGCCGGAAGCGGGATCGAATATAAAGCCATTGTCATTCATAGCCAGGTCCGTTAGTTTACTATAGTCCATTTTATCCTCCCGGATAGTTTATCTCGCATGGGGGCGACTTCAGGCATAATTACAAAGCATGCAATCTTCATACCAAAGCCCTAT
>CAXZAB010000186.1:0-5086 GCA_964293715.1 uncultured bacterium
AGATTTCCCTGCTCAGCCGGCAAAAAGTGGGCGCCTATCTGTGCACCGGCATCAACTATACCTCACATGTGGCGATCCTCAGCCGGGCTATGAATATCGGCTGTATTTCCAATCTGGAAAACAAGGGCAAGCAGATCAAGGAAGGCGATTATCTCATCGTGGATGGTGAAAACGGCACCGTGATCTGGCAGCCCGATGATGAAGCCTTGGAATTATTTGCGCATCAGCTGCAGATCCAGGAACTTATCCATCAAAAAGAAGAACGGCTCAAGGACGTGGAAAGCTGCACGAAAGATGGCCGTCAGATAGATATAGCCATCAATGTGGGCCTGCCCATAGAGATCGATCAGGTGGGGGAGTTGGGCAGCAGCGGAGTGGGGCTTTTCCGCACAGAATTTCTATTTTTATCCCAAGAGCACCTGCCTTCGGAAGAGGAGCAGTACAAGGTCTATAGCGAGATGGCCGCCAAGATTGCCCCCAAACCGCTCACCATCCGCACCTTTGATTTGGGCGGAGACAAAATCTCGCACCTGATTCCCCATGCCAAAGAGGAAAACCCCAATCTGGGAAATCGTGGCATCCGCTTTTCCCTGGCCCATCCGCAGGTTTTGCGCACTCAGCTCAGAGCCATTCTGCGCTCTGCTACCAAGGGCAAGATCCGCATTATGTTTCCCATGATCATCGACGTGGAAGACTTTTTGGAGGCCAAACGGGTCTTGATGCACTGTGCCGACGAACTGTATGAACAAGGGATTCCTTACAATGCCGAGATCCCGGTGGGTTCTATGATTGAGATTCCTTCTGCTGCCCTGAGTGCAGACTCTCTGGCCCGCGAGTGCGATTTTCTCTCTATCGGCACCAATGATCTGGTGCAATATACCCTGGCGGTGGATCGCAATAACGAAGCTGTGAGCCGCTATTTTATCCAACATCATCCCGCCGTCTTGAAATTGATCCAGACCACTGTCTTAAGCGCTGCCAAACACAATACTCCGCTCTCTATCTGTGGAGAAATGGCCTCGCTGAAGGAGTATATTCCTCTTCTGATCGGAATGGGCGTGAGCGAACTCAGCGTCAATGCCGCCGTCTTTTATGAGATCAAATCTGTAGTCCGCAATTGTGATGCCAAGCTGCAGATGATCATCAAAAACTTTGATTTTTCCGCTTCTTTACCTGAGGTGGATGCCTTGGTCTATCGCACCTTAAAAACTTATTACACAAAAATAGGAGAGCTTTAAATGATCCGCTTTGAACATCGTAACCTTCTGGCAAACCCATATTTGAACACAGCTATTCCCAGCTCCCGGCTGGTGGATTTTGCCGACAAAGTCAAATCTGCCCGGCAGGAGATTGCAGCTGATCGCAAAGCTGATATCCTGGGCTTTTATGACCTCCCCGAGCAGGATACTGCGCCCATCACAGACTTTGTAAATTCCCTGGATGCCAAATTTGAAAACATGGTGGTCCTGGGCATCGGCGGCAGCGCTTTGGGTAACAAAGCCTTGTATAACGCCCTTAAAACCGAGGCCGGTCTCAAGCGCAAAGTATATGTCTTTGACAATGTAGATCCGGTGTATCTTTATGAAATCCTGGATGAAATTGACCTGGAAAAGACTCTCTTTAATGTGGTTACGAAAAGCGGCACCACTGCAGAAACCATGTCTGGCTATATGATCGTCCTGGACATCTTAAAGAGAAAGTTTCCGGATGATTACCAGAGCCGCATGATCATCACCACAGACAAAGAAAAGGGATTCCTGCGGCAAGTGGTGAAGAAAGAGGGTTTTGCATCTTTTACAGTGCCAGATAATGTGGGAGGAAGATTTTCCGTGCTCACCGATGTGGGTCTGCTCTCCTCCGCCTTTGCCGGAATTGATATTAAGGCACTGCTGAAGGGAGCTGCGCAGATGCGCGAGATCAGTGAAAGCAAGGATATCACCCAAAATCCGCCGCTTCTGAATGGCCTCTTGCATTTTCTGTATATGCGGCAAGGCAAAAACATCAGCGTGATGATGCCCTATAGCAATTCTTTATATGATTTTGCAGATTGGTATCGCCAGCTTTGGGCTGAGAGCCTGGGCAAGCGTTACGACATCAAAGGCCGGGAAGTTTTCGTGGGGCAGACCCCCGTCAAAGCCTTGGGCACCACAGATCAGCATTCGCAAATCCAGCTTTACACTCAGGGGCCCAATGACAAGGTCATCACCTTCCTTACGGTAGAAAAGTGGAATCATGATTATGTAATCCCGAATATCCATCCTGACCGCGAAGAGGTGAACTATCTGGGGGGCAAAAAGCTCTCCGAACTGCTGAATGCAGAGCGTCTGGCCACCGAATATGCCCTCTGCAAGGCTCATCGCCCCAATGCCAATCTCATTTTCCCACAGCTTAATGCCGAAAATCTCGGCGCGGCCATCATGATGTATGAGATTCAGACCGTATTTACCGGTAAACTGCTCAACATCAATCCTCTGGATCAACCCGGAGTGGAAGAAGGCAAGATTGCCACTTATGCCTTGATGGGGAAAGCAGGCTATGATAAGCAGCGCCAAGAAATCAACGCCTACCAAAAGTAGGGGCGGACTCCGTTCCGCCCAAAAGACCAGCCCCAAAACTGGCCTGGTAACAGATGTGGAACAGCATCCACTCCTTTGTCATGCCCACATCCTATTCTTGAAAAAGACCCCTGGCACCAAGGGCGGAACAGAGTCCGCCCCAACATCGCACCCCAAACCCCAAGATCCCCAACAAGGAGAATTCATGCAAAATAAATTAATCCTGCTCATCCTCGCCCTGGTCCTTACTATCGGCCTCTGGGCCACCCCCATCGACGATTTCAGACAGGCCTACATGGCCAATCAAAACAATCCCGAAACCCTGGACCGTCTGATCGCAGACTTTAAAGACCAGGATCTCTCTCTGGAAGACCACCGTTTCTTCCAAATCCTGTGGAATGAAGTGAACCCCAAGGCCATGCAGGCTCATTATGATGAACTCTTGAAACAGAATCCCCAAAACCCTGAATATATCTACCTCAGCCTGCGCATGCAAGATAATGAGGTGCAATTGGAGCCCGCCCGTAAACTGATCCGGGACTATCCTTCCTTCTATTGGGGCTACCGCATTATCGCAGTAAATCTCAGCGAAGCCATCTCCCAAGGTGAAAACGAGGCCTATCTGAACAGCCCGGAATATAGACAGGATCTGGCGCTCATCCAGCAGGGCCTGCGGAGTTTTGGCGATGATGCCTATCTGAATATTGCCATATTCTATGCTTACAAAGATACCACAGATTTCCAGCGGGCTGTGGCTGCCCTGGACAAAATCTCAGATCCCGTGGCCATCAGCAGTAATATGCGGCCGATAACGACATTTCTGCTGCGGATTAAGGATCTGGATCTCTACACCCGCTTGATCAGCGTGGTGATGGATGATGCCGAAGAATCCGGTAAAATGACTACGGCAGAGGCAGAGCTGAACACTCAGTATTTTATCATGAATTTCCTCGTGCAAAGTGAAGACATCTCTGCTCTGGATGTATATCTTGCCCAAAATCCCAGCCTGAAGCAAAGCCCGGATTTGAGCAGAATTATCGCCGGTCTGTATATGGAAAATGGCCGCACGGAAAGTGCCCTGGATGCTTTGGAAGTATATGCCGCGTCCAGCGAGGTGGACTATATGTATCTGAGCCACAGCAATGATTTTGCCCATCTTAAGAACCATCACCGCTGGGAGGCCTTGCTCAGAAATGCCAAGCTGGTTTGGGACCAGGGTGAAGAGGCTCGCAGGGCAGAAGCCATCAAGGACCGCGGACATATCCTTGCCCCGGCTTGGAACCTGAAAGATCTTCATGGCAAGAGCCATAAACTGGCAGATCTCAAAGGCCAGATCGTGATTCTGGACTTTTGGGCATCCTGGTGTAGCCCCTGCAAGATGGCAATGCCCAATCTCAGCAAATGGATGCAGGAAGAGATGCCCCGGGGAGTCAAAGTATTCTCGGTGAATGTGATGGAGCGCGATCTTCAGGACGGCAAAGCTTATTTTCAGAGCAAAGATTTCCAGATGACTTATCTGGAAGGAAGCCCTGAACTTGCCACCGCTTATGGCGTTACGAGCATTCCCCATTTCACCATTATCGACCAGGCCGGAAATATCGCCTGGCACGTGGTGGGCTTCAGCTATTCATTTGAAGAAAGCCTGAACTTTCAAATCGAGGCTCTAAAGGAGAAATAAGTCATGTCGGAGCGAAAGTATGATCGCTGTTTTGTGTGCGGCAAGGCCAATCCCATCGGCCTGAAACTGGATTTTAGCTACGATGAGGCCGGGGCCGCCTATGCCACCCTGGCTGTAGACCAGGTCTTTGAAGGATATCCGGGAGTGGTGCATGGCGGCATTCTCTCCACCCTTTTGGATGAAGTGATGGCGAAAGCGGTAATTCAGAGCGGAAAAGTAGCCGTAACGGCAAAACTTTCCATTGGATACCGTAAAGCTCTCAGCTCCGGCCAGACTGTCATCATCAAAGGCTGGATCACCAGAGCCAAGACCAGAACTATCTCCACTGCCGCCAGCATCTCAGATGAGAGCGGCGTCTATGCCGAAGCCGAAGCGGTCTTTATTGTGCCCAGGGAGAACTCATGAAAAGCCCCCTGGCCTGGCTGTTTAGCCCCAATGAGCAGCGCATCCTCCTGGTTGTCGCAGCCTTTCTGATCCTGGGTTCAGCCTTGCAATTAACCGGATACCAAGCTCTGGCGCAGCCTTCCGCGCTTTCCGATAGCCTTTTGGTAGAATTGCAGGAGAATAAAGCCCTCATTGTCGATATCCGCACCGCTACGAAAGCCGAATTGATGGCTTTGACCAGGATCGGGCCCAAGCGGGCAGACGACATTATCAACTATAGAGCTCAGCACCCCTTCCACAACGTCAATGAACTGACCAAGGTCCCCGGCATCGGACAAAAGACCTATCAGGGTTGCTATGCCAACCTACTCATTTTTGGCGATTCTCTGGTAAGCGCGCCCTCGGCTTCCTCTTCCCCCAAGGCAAAAAAATCCGGCTCCAAGGTAGTTTCACAAGCCCCCGTAAATAT
>CAXZAB010000187.1:0-5046 GCA_964293715.1 uncultured bacterium
ATTGCGAGATTCAGAACTATCTGCACGCGCAGTCTGATGAGCTGAAATGCAATACGGGAGCGGGGGATCAGGGTCTGATGTTTGGCTATGCCTGCCAGCAGACAAAATCTATGATGCCCATTCCCATCGAGGTGGCGCACCAGCTTTTAGTCAATCTGGCCGCTGCCAGAAAGAGCGGGAGCATTGCCTGTCTTTTGCCTGATGCCAAGAGTCAGGTGAGTTTTCGCTTTGAAGGGCGTAAGCCTACGGGCATAGAGAGCCTGGTAATTTCTACAAATCATCAGAGTCTGTGCAAGCAGGATTTTGCCGATGTGAAAGAAGAGATCATCCAGAAGGTGGTGTATCCCACTTTGACCGAAATGGGCGACAAGGTATGCTTTGACAGCCACAAGCTCAGGATTTTGATCAATCCTCTGGGCAAATGGTGCAAAGGCGGCCCCGGTGCGGATACAGGACTCACAGGGCGCAAGATCATCGTGGATACTTATGGCGGTTGGGCTCAACATGGTGGCGGCGCATTTTCGGGCAAGGATCCCACGAAGGTGGATCGCAGCGCGGCTTATATGGCGCGGCACATTGCCAAAAGTGTGGTGGGTAGCGGTCTGGCGGATGAATGCCTGATCCAGTTCAGCTTTATTATCGGTCAAAAAGAGCCTGAATCCGTGATGGTGGAGACCTTTGGCAGCGGGAAAGTGCCTGACACAAAAATCGAAGAAATCATCAAAAAGGAATTTGACTTGACAGTAATGGGAATCATCGAATACCTTGGCCTTGCCAAACCGATCTATCTGCCCACTGCGACCTATGGTCATTTTGGACTGAACGTCAAAGATGCCAGTTGGGAGAAGATCAGAACACTGAAATTAGGATAAACTAAATGTCTCTGTATGAAAAGCTGAAAACCGCGCCCTATTTCTTCCTGATCGCGGGACCTTGTGTAATAGAGGAAGAAAGCATCATGTTTGCCACAGCCGAAGCTCTGAAGAAGCTGTCTGAAGAGCTGGGATTGCCCTTGGTCTTCAAATCATCTTATATGAAGGCAAACCGCAGCAGCGGCAGCTCCTTTAGCGGGCCGGGGCTAAAGGCCGGCCTCACGCTTTTGAGCCGGATCAAGCGCGAATTTGACTTGCCAATCTTGAGCGATGTGCATGAAGTTTGCGAGGTAGAGCCCGCTGCAGAAGTCTGTGACATCCTGCAAATCCCGGCGTTTCTGAGCCGGCAGACGAATCTGATCCGGGCTGCGGCAGAAACAGGCAGGATAGTCAATATCAAAAAAGGACAATTTATGGCGCCGGAAGATATGGCCGCGGCCAGCGCCAAGGTCCAAGATACCGGAAACCCGCAGATCCTGCTTACCGAACGCGGCAGCAGCTTTGGCTATCACAACTTGGTGGTGGATTTCAGAGGCTTTGCCATAATGGCGGACCTGGGCTACCCGGTGGTCTATGATCTCACGCACTCTCTGCAAAGACCTACCACAGGCATCGTGACCGGTGGAAATCCGGAATTTGCCCCGCTCATGGCCAGAGCGGCAATGGCTACGGGCAAGGTGCAGGGGCTCTTTATAGAATGTCATCCCACCCCCGAAACTGCCAAAAGCGATGCTACCACGATGTTACCCTTGCATAAACTGAAAGAATTACTGAAACCTGTGCTTGAAATCTGTAAACAAATCGGAGAATAAAATGACGAAGAATTTGACAAAACCACATAAACGTCCCGTTAACTGGGAACAAATAAAGCTGATCATCCTGGATTGTGATGGCGTGCTCACAGATGGGCGCATCATCTATGGAGACGGCAAACAAGACCTGAAGAATTTTGATGCCACAGACGGTATGGGCATAATGATACTTGGGCGCATCGGCCTGCCGGTGGCAGTGGTAACCGGCAGAAGCTCTGAGGCTCTAACCCTGCGCTGCGAGGATCTGAAAATAAAGCATGTCTATCAGGGCATCGGCCGTAAACTGGAATGCGTGAATGGTCTGCTGGAAAAGCTCGGGCTGGGATTTGACAACGTGATCTATATGGGTGACGATTGGAATGACATCCCCTGCATGCGCAGAGCCGCCTTCGCAGTGGCTCCAGCTAACGCTCATGAAGATATTCAGAAACAGGTGGATATGGTGACTACCCGCTTTGGCGGCAAAGGCGCGGTGCGGGAAATGATCGATTACGTGCTCGCCAAAAAGGGAGTTTATGAGCGCGCCACAAATTTATATCTGGAAAGTGTAACCTAAGGTGAAAACCGCTGTGAGCGCCAGGCTACTGTCTGCCCTGCTCAGCATAATGCTGCTGGTTTTGGCATCCTGCTCACAGGATTCACTCGTCCAGGATAGCGCGGTTTTGGAGCAGGGCATTCCTGAAGAAAACGCGCTGCAAGTGCGTATGGTGGAATACCGCGATGAAAAGGTGGATTACATCATTGAGGCCGCTAAGATGGACCGCTTTACCGATCGCCGGATGGTCTATGGCTATGATGTGACCCTTACTTCCTATGACAATCTGGCTCAGATCAGCGCCGTAATCAAAGCCGATACCACCATCGTGGATGATGCCAGAAACATCATCTTTGCGAATGGGAATGTGGTCTTTGAGGGCAATGAAGGCAGGATCCGCACTCAGAGAATGATCTGGGAGCGCAATCTGGATGAAATCACCGTGCCCGGGGCAGTGGTTCTGATTCGCGGGGGCGATGTGTTGAGAGGAACGAATCTGCGCACAAATGCAAAATTGACTTATGCCGAAATGGAAGTGGTTTCCGGCGAAGGGAATGTGGATGAAAAGACTTTATCTTGGTAGCCTGATCCTGCTCTGGGCAGTGTTTGCCATAGCTGAAGATGCCGAACGCTTCCGGCTTATCCATGCGGATAAGCTCTATATGAGCAATGTGGAAAGCGGGCAGATCTTGCAGCTCAATGGCAACGTGCATTTCTTTTACGGTGATACCGAATTTTATGGCGACCGGGCTCTCATCCTGGATGCCCCCAAGATTGCTCGGATGAGCGGCAGAGTGGTGGTGCAAAACGATTCTCTGCATTTGGTGGCAGATTCTCTGGCCTATTACCGCATCCCCCAGGTGCTGAATCTGGGCGGAAAAGTGAGGCTTACCCAACGCACCGAAGAAGGCTTCAAACGTTGGATGCAGGGGGATCATGGCATCTATGACCGGGCAAAAAACACCCTTGCCGTCTTTGGCAGGGTGAAGGCCTACGACGAAAAAGAAAATGGCTTTGCCGAATGCGGCTATGGCTTTTGGGACCGCGGCCAGGGTTATGCCTATCTGCTGGAGGAACCGCAGGTAACTGCCGGCATCACAGATACGCTCTATATCAGCGCCGATAAAATGGAATTTTATGAAGAAGAGAGCAAACTCATCGCCACCTTCAATGTGCGTACCGAGAGCCGGGATTACCATGCTACCAGCGACTTTCTGCTCTATTTTGCGGATCAGGAAAAGGCGGTATTTATCGGAGAGCCCAGATTCGAGAATGCTTTTGCCACAGCCGCCGCCCAGGAATTTCAGCTCTTCTTTGAAGAAAAGGAGCTGCAGCGGATAGTCCTGGTGGATTCCTGTCTCGTGCATTTCTCCCAGAAAGAGGATGAGGAAAAGCTGAATTGGGTGCGAGCCAAAAACATCCAGCTGAATTTTGCCGACGGAAAGATCCAAAACTTCGATGCCGATGCCGAGGTGTCTTATTACTTTTGGCAGGAAAAGGACGAGAAACAGGACTTTTTTATCAATGCCGCCAGCGGGGAACGTTTGCGAGCTAAGTTTGATCCAGACAACAAACTAAGGCTGATGGATATGGGCGGGCAGATCAAGGGACGTTACTTCTTTAAGAATGATTCTTGACAGAAAAGCTATCAGGATTAAGGTTATCATTATATGGAATTACATAAAATTAAAGCGCAAAATCTGGTGAAGATATACGGTAAGCGAACCGTGGTGAACGACCTCAGCCTGGAGATTAATCAGGGTGAGGTGGTGGGCATCTTGGGCCCAAACGGGGCAGGAAAGACCACTACATTTTATATGATCATCGGTCTCACCAAGCCAAACAAAGGCAAGGTCTTTATGGATGACACAGAAATCACCAAAAAGCCTATGTACAAGCGTGCCCGTATGGGGATGGGTTATCTGGCGCAGGCGCCGTCTATCTTTGCCAAATTGAGCGTGGAAGATAATGTGCTGGCGATCCTTCAGACCCTCAAAATACCCCGCAAAGAGCAGAAAAAGAGGCTTGTGGAGTCCCTGGAAGAGCTGGGTTTAAGCAAACTGGCCAAACAAAAGGCCTATACCCTCTCCGGAGGAGAAAGACGCAAGCTGGAAATCACCCGCGCTTTGGTGACCAATCCTACCTTTATCTTTATGGACGAACCCTTTGCCGGAGTGGATCCCATCACGGTGGCAGATATTCAGGACATCATCGGAAAGCTGCGCGATAAGAACATCGGAGTGATGATTACCGATCACAGCGTAGTTGAGACTTTGAAAATCGTGAATCGCGCTTATATTATCTATGAAGGCAAGATTATCGTGCACGGAACATCAAATGAATTGATCCACGACGAGAATGCCAGAAAATTATACTTAGGAGAGAGGTTCACGATGAGCCCTTTTGAGCAAAGATCATGAGCAGACTAAACCAACATATTTCATTGAAAGTAAAGCAGGAGCTTGCGCTAAAGCCCAAGATGCTGCAATCCTTGAAGATGTTGGCTTTGCCCATACTCGAGCTTGAAAGCTATATCAGACAAGAACTTCAGGCCAATCCCCTCTTGGAACTCCGGGAAGAAAAAGAAGATGATGATCTGCAGGAGACCTCAGAGGATCAAAGCACTCCGGAGAGCAATACCGAACTTGAGGATGTGGATTCCCAGGAGGAAGTCACCGAGGCTCAGGAAGAAGCCCGGCAATTGACCGAGGTTCTGGATCAGTGGAATGAGTATCACTCCAACAATGAATATCAGCGCACGGAAAGCGATAAAGACTATGGCGAATCGCTGATCCGTTATGAAGAAAACAGTAAGGAAATATTTTTA
>CAXZAB010000188.1:0-5021 GCA_964293715.1 uncultured bacterium
AAAACAGGGATGACTGCCTTGAAATTGATTATTTGCTTGACATCTATCGTTGATCTTGATTATTGTGCGATCTTTGGCGAAAAGATGGCTGCATCTGCCATGGCAGGGTTTCAAGTTACGAGTTACAAGATACGAGTTACAAGTAGCTCTGCGCACCCACACAAAATATTTAGGAGAGTTTTTTGCGAGATAACTGCATTGTTTTGACGACAAAGAAAGCGAACAGAAGCTTTGCTTGCCCTGTGAACCGGGCAGTGCGCTTTTGGGCTCTCTCCCAAAATGCACAAGGACTGCTGCTGATATGAAAACAGGGATTTATCTTCTGATCCTGCTGGCCGTCTTGGCCGGTCTGCTCTTGAGCGCTTGCGCCGGAGTGGATGCCTCGGTATTGGATACGGCAGAGTGTTTGGGCAAGGGAACCATGGGAATTGGCATGGCTTATACCCTTGGTATTCAGGTTCCGGAGTGGTTGGAAATTGAGGCGGAAAACATCTTTGATTACGATTCTGTATTTCCCATGCAATATATGGAAATCGAATATGGCGTGGCCGATGATATTGATGCCAAGCTTCGTTTTGGGCTCACTAAAGATGCCAGCACTGCCAAATTGCTTTTGAAAAAACAGCTTGTCAAAGAGGAGAAGTTTTCCACCGCAGTGGTTATGGGTGGTGGATATGCCAGGGGCAATGAATACTTTTGGGAGCCCACGGAAGATGATGGGCGTGGCATGGATTACCAGCTTCTTACCGCTGAGGGACAGATGATAATTACTAAAGAGCTGAAGAAAGATAATTATCTTAGCTTTGCGATCAGAGGGAACTATCATAACTATACCGAAGACGCCACAGGCCTGGCAACCAGGGAAAGAGACTTTTATCATGCCGGCGTGAGAGTGAATTATAAACGCCATCACAAAGGATTTTATGGTATCTTCGAACTGGGCGCAGAAGCACCGCTAAGCGTGGAAGACTTGCAGCAGGTCTATCCCTGGATCGGTTTAAAATTTAGTTGGGACACGAAAAAACGCATATGATGAAAGCAAACAAAATTTACGTTCTGGAAACGATGCCCGTTCCCAGAGCTATCATGAATCTGGCTATTCCCAGCATCCTCAGCATGATGGTGAATATCCTGTACAATCTCACAGACACCTTCTTTATCGGCAAACTCAATGATCCCTTCCAAGTGGCTGCGGTGTCCATTTCCCTGCCGCTATTTATGCTGCAGATGGCAATGGCCGGAGTCTTTGGTGTGGGAGGAGGTTCTTTTCTTTCCAGACTGCTGGGCAGAAAAGACATGAAAGCGGCTCAAGAAACGCTCTCCACCTCGATCTTTTCTTCTGCCGTGATATCGGTGATTTTAGGCGTGATCGGGATTTTCTCGATCCCGTGGTTCCTCAGGATGGTAGGAGCCAGCGGTATGACTATGGAGCACGCCACAAAATACATGCTGTATATCCTGATTGGGTCGCCGATGATACTCCTCAAATTCACCTTTGTGCAATTGCTCCGCGCAGAAGGAGCCGCCAAAGAAGCCATGATCGGCCTGTTTATCGGCACGGGGATGAATATCATCCTGGATCCGCTGTTTATCTTTGGCTTTAATATGGGCGTCACCGGTGCTGCTGTAGCCACTGTCTTGGGCAATGGCGCGGGTATGCTGTATTATCTGCAATTTTATCTGCGTAAAAAGAGCCTGGTTCCGCTTACGTTCAGGCATATGCGCTTGCGCTGGACTTGCTACAAAGAGATTCTGCTGATCGGAATCCCCGCCTCTCTTTCACAGGTAATGCTGTCTGTAGGCAATACCATCAGTTACCGCCTGGCTTCGGTATATTCGGATATCCATGTAGCTGCTTTGGGAGTGGCTTCCCGGGTGTTTACCATCCCCATCTTCATTTTTATCGGAATCTCCATCGGCATTCAGGCATTGGTGGGCTATAATTATGGTGCGCACAATTATCCGCGCATGAAAGCGACCATTCGCATGGCAGTACTCATCTCTTTAAGCTTCAGTGCTGTGCTTACTCTGATTTTCGCCCTCTTCCCCAGAGAGCTGATTATGATTTTTATCAAAGATGAAAAGATCGTGGAGCTCGGCACGCTGACCCTGCAGGCCTACGTCTATGCCATCCCGATTGCGGCTGTGAGCATGATCATGATGAACAGCCTGCAAGCCATGGGTAAGGCCTTGCCGGCTTTGATAGTATCCCTTTCCAGGCAGGGCATTATGTATATCCCTGCCATCTTGCTTTTGAATAAAGCCTTCGGATTTGAGGGGCTGGTCTTTGCCATGCCCTTGGCCGACACGCTCACCACCATCCTCAGTACTACTATGCTGATATTCATCGTACGCAAACTTAAGGAGCCCAAAACAGGTAAACTGCCAATAAGTTCGCCCATTCCAGAAACGTAAAGAGCAGGAACAGAAATGTTTGCTCTTGACATTTAAACAGATTTTAAGATAGAGATTAAAATAGAAAAATAATAATAGAACATGGAGGAAACATGTCCGACAATCTTAAGTATGGAACCATTAGTTCCCGCGAAGCGATGGAACTGGAAGACAAGTATGGAGCTCATAACTATCACCCGCTCCCGGTAGTCTTGGCCAAAGGCGAAGGCGTATTTATGTGGGATCCGGAAGGAAACCGCTATTATGACTTCCTATCTGCCTACTCTGCAGTAAATCAGGGACATTGCCATCCCAAGATCATCAAAGCCCTCTGCGATCAGGCCCAAATCCTGACCCTGACCTCCCGCGCCTTTTTGAATAACAGGCTGGGTGAATATGAGAAGTTCATCACCGAATATTTCGGTTACGATATGGTCTTGCCTATGAATAGTGGCGCTGAAGGAGTGGAAACCGCTCTGAAACTCGCGCGCAAATGGGCTTACAACGTCAAAGGCGTGGAAAACAATAACGCTATCCTCGTCTTTGCGGAAAACAACTTCCATGGCCGCACCATCACTATCGTGTCTGCCTCTTCAGATCCGGATAGCTATGAAGGCTTTGGTCCCTTCACCCCCGGCATCGTACGGGTGGCTTATAACGATCCCAAAGCTCTGAAAGAATATTTTGTCAAACATGGCAAGAATGTGGCTGCTTTCGTGGTGGAACCCATCCAGGGCGAAGCCGGTGTTTTCGTGCCGGATGATGGCTATCTCAAAGCCTGTTATGACATCTGTAAAGAACATAACGTGCTCTTTGTGGCCGACGAAATTCAAACGGGGATCGCGCGCACCGGTAAGCTTTTGGCCTGCGATTATGAAAATGTGCGTCCAGACATCCTGATCCTGGGTAAAGCCATCTCCGGTGGCGTCTTACCAGTATCCGCTGTCTTGGCAGACCGTGATCTCATGCTGCAGATCAAACCGGGCGAACATGGCTCCACCTTTGGAGGCTTCCCGCTCGCTTGCGCTGTGGCCAAAGCCGCTCTGGAAGTGGTGAGAGATGAAAAACTCGCCGAACACGCCTTTGAACTGGGAGAATATTTCCGCAAGGAAATGCGTGCCTTCAAACACCCGATGATAACATTGGTGCGTGGCCGTGGCCTGCTCAATGCCATCGTGGTGAAGCCCAAAGATGGAGTGGAAGCCTGGGACGTATGTATGATGCTGAAAGACAAGGGCCTGCTCTGCAAGCCCACCCACCGTCACATCATCCGTCTGGCACCGCCCTTGGTGATCACCAAAGAGCAGCTGACCGAATGTTTAGACATCATCAAAAGTGTATTTAACAGCTTATAAAATATAAGGAATATGGAGCGGGAGCAATCCCGCTCTCTTTTTATGAAAGATTACTCAAGCTTTAAAAGCGGCTTTGTGACCATCATTGGTCGCCCCAATACCGGTAAATCCACCCTGATGAACCGGATCTTGGGTGAAAAGCTCTCGATTACCTCCCCCAAACCGCAAACCACGCGTTACGCCATCAAAGGCATCTGGAATACGAAAGACCAACAGATCATCTTTACCGATACCCCCGGCTTCCTCAAGCCGCGCTATGAAATGCAGGAGCGGATGTCACGCACCATCCATGAAAGCTTCAGAGACGTGGATCTCATCATCTTTATGACCCAGATTCAAAGCTTTCCCACAGACTATGATCTTGAGGTGCTGGATCTCATCAAAAACTCCCGGACCCCTGTGCTGGCAGTGTTTAACAAAATAGACCTGGTGGATGATTATGATGAAGAGGCTCTAAAAGCCCATCTGCCTTCCGCAGTGGAAAAAAGCTTCTTTATCTCTGCCCAGAGTGGCGAACATCTCCCGGAACTGATGGAAAGCATCCAACACTATGTGCCTTACCATCCTCCCTATTACGAAGAAGATCAGCTCTCGGATCTGCCCATGCGCTTCTTTGCCAAGGAAGTGATCCGCGAAGCCATCTTCCACTACTTTGAAGAAGAGATCCCCTATGCCACCGCAGTTTTGATAGAACGCTTTCACGAAGGTGAATACAAGATCGTGATCGATGCCGTGATCTGGATCGAGAGAAACAGCCAAAAACCCATTATCATAGGCAAAGGCGGCAGCAATCTCAAGAAAATCCGCGAATACGCCGAAGCCCAGCTCAGCGATTTTATGGACTTCCCCGTAGATGTGCATCTCTTTGTGAAGCTCAACGAAAACTGGCGAAAGAAGCCTATGGCCTTGAAAGAATTGGGTTTTGATTGAGGGGCGTTTGAGCCCTTGGCCAGAAAGGCAGCTTTAGCCCAGTCTGTAAAGCTCTTGCCCTTTTATCAAAAAAAGGGAAGAGCAGACTGGCGCCGGCAGGCGGACTCGAAGTCCAAGTTGCGCATTCACCGACGCTCCGAACTCGAAGTTCAATGGTGCGCTATGCTACTCTTCCCAGAAACTAAGATAATCAATCCCCAGCGATTGGCAAATAGAATTATTCAGAATGTAAAAAAAGTCTGTTGCTCAATTGTCACTCGACGCGAGACGCATCGAATCCAGCACAGCAATTCTCCATTTTCCATTCTCAATTCTCCATTCAAAACCGACCAATTCTCCATT